>CALMYO010000087.1 GCA_937873685.1 uncultured Paracoccaceae bacterium | reverse complement strand
ACCTCTATGCTGAGGTGATCTCGGCCGCGCCTTCCGCCCATCTCGCCCGCGCTGCGGCGGACGATGCCGTCGCCTTCGTTTCCAACGGCGGCTACGCACTGAAGACCTATGACCGCTTCGCCCGCATCCGCCTGACCAAGGACGGAACCTGGCGCGTCTCCAACCCGCATGTCGCGCAGCAATACCGGCTGAATGTCGGCACCATCATCGAGGCGCCGATGCTGACCGTGCGGCTGACCCGTCACGCCGGCAAGGGAAGCAACGTGCGCGGTGGCCCTTCGCTCGGCAAGATCGAAGAAAGCTTCCTTGAGACGCTCAGCCCTGGCGACACCTTTCTTTTCGCCGGCAAGGTGTTGCGCTTCGAGGGCATCCGCGAGGCCGATTGCATCGTCTCCAACGCGCCGGGTTCCGACGCCAAGGTGCCATACTACGCCGGTGGCAAGTTCCCGCTTTCGACTTATCTCGCCGAACAGGTGCGCGCCATGCTGGCCGATCCGGACCGCTGGTCTGCGCTGCCGGATCAGGTCTCTGACTGGCTGCGCATCCAGCGCGACAAGTCGGTGCTGCCGGCGCGGGGCGAATTGCTGATCGAGACATTCCCGCGCGCCAGTCGCTTCTACACGGTCGCCTACCCCTTCGAGGGACGCCTTGCGCACCAGACGCTCGGCATGCTGCTGACGCGGCGCATGGAGCGGGCGGGCGCCCGGCCGCTCGGCTTCGTCGCGTCGGACTACGCGCTGGCGATCTGGAGCCTCAACGATGTCGGCGCGATGCTGCGGCGCGGCGAACTTCCGCTCGCAGTCCTGTTCGACGAGGACATGCTTGGCGACGACCTTGAAGCCTGGCTGGCGGAATCCTGGCTGTTGAAGCGCACCTTTCGCAACTGCGCGCTGATTTCCGGCCTGATCGAGAAGCGGCATCCGGGGCTTGAGAAGTCCGGGCGGCAAGTCAATGTCGGCGCAGACCTGATCTACGACGTGCTGCGCCGCCACGAGCCGGACCACATCCTGCTGCGCGCCACCCGCAACGATGCGGCGACCGGCCTGCTCGACGTGCGGCGACTGAGTGAGATGCTGTTTCGCATCAAGGGCCATATCAGGCATAAACCACTGGAGCGAATCAGCCCGCTCGCGGTGCCGATCATGCTGGAGATCGGCAAGGAGCCGGTTCCGGGCGACGCCAACGACACGCTGCTCGCCGAGACCGCGGAGAATCTGGTGCGCGACGCGATGGGAGAGTTTGACTGAGGATCATGAGCGCCGCTGCACGACAAATCGACCAGCCGGATTACAGCATCGCGGAGACCGAGATCGCCGGCGTGCGCCTCGTGCTCGATCCGGCGGGCGTCGCCTTTCTGCCGGCGGAGCGGGTGCTGGTCGTCTCGGACCTGCATCTGGAAAAGGGATCGTCGTTTGCGCGGCGCGGCGTATTCCTGCCGCCCTATGACACCAGCGCCACGCTGGCGATGCTGGCGCGCATGGTCGCGCTCTACGATCCGGCGATCGTGGTCAGTCTCGGCGACAGCTTCCATGACGACGAGGGCGCCGAACGGCTGCCGTCGCAGGCGACCGGGGTGATCGCCGCGATCGCCCGCGGTCGCGAGATGATCTGGATTGCCGGCAACCACGATCCTTCCTTCGGCGGCGGCCTGCCCGGTTTTGCGGCGCAGGAGATTGCAATTGCCGGGCTGACCTTCCGCCATGTGCCTGCGCGCGGCGCGGCGGGGGCGGGCGAAATCGCCGGGCACCTGCACCCGTCGGCCCGCATCGTGCGGCGCGGGCGTTCCGTGCGCCGGCCCTGCTTCGCCGCCGATGGCGCGCGCATGATCATGCCGTCCTTTGGCGTCTTCACCGGCGGGCTGAACGTGCTGGATCGCGCCTTTGCCGGGTTGTTCGACCTGCCATCGCTGACGGCGTTCATGACCGGCGCCGACCGCATATACCCGATCGCGCGCCGGCATCTGTGCGGCTGAAGTTCAGGCGACCAACAGGAAAGCCGTGAGCATGAGCGCGGTCACCGCAACGGTGACCTGGATGCGCAGCCGCACGAACCAGTCGGGGAAACCGGCCGCAGCGCCCGTCAAGCTGTCCCAGGCGCCCATTGCTGCAAACATGACCGCAAGAACGGCGAAGGAAACCGGTTCGGGTGCGAAGAAGGCCAGCCAGCCGGCTAGCGCGGGAACGACCGACAGCGCAAGATCGCGCGTTGCGGAGGCAGGTTCTGTTTGGTGCAGGGCGAGAGCCCAGCGAATCCCGCCGAGAAATGACAGGATCGTGGCCGCATAGACCTTGAGCGCAAGGATGACGGCAGGCGTCTGCCAACCGATCGCCAAGGCAAACGCGCCAAGCGCGAAGGGCAGGGCGCCGGCGAAGGTCAGCAGACGCGCGGTGCGCGCGAAATCTTCGGCTTGCGCCATCTCAGTCCCGCTTGAAGAACACGCGCCCAAGCCACCCGGTCAGGATGGACAGCGAAACGGCGGCAATGCCGAACAGCAGCGACCGGTCATGGGCGAAGCGATAGACATCCTGTTCGAAACCGGATTTCTGGATTCGCAGCGAGACGTTCGCGCCGGACACGAAGACGCCATTCTTGAACAGATAGGCGCGGGCGCGGTGTTCCCCGACAGGAACGTTGGCGGGCAAAGCCAGCGTAGCGCGAAACAGCGATTGCGACAGGAAGGCGACACCTGCGGGAAACTCGGCAAACAGGCCGGATTTCATCTTCAGCCGGCGCAAAGCATCGCGGAAGTCATCTTCCGATCCCGGATTCTGGCGCCGGTCGTAGGGCTGAAGCCGTACCGAATCGATCCCCAGCCCGAGTTGGGTCAATGTTTCCTGCGCGGTGATGTCGCGTGGCTGGCGGGTGGACGCCACCAGATAGGACGCTGGAATGTTGACGAACTGCTGCGCGGCGACATTGATCCACATGCCGACAATGCGATCCTTGCGCCGTGCGACGATGTTGGTCAGCGGACCTTCCAGCACAACGAACACGTCGTAGCGACCAAGCCGCAGCACCTGCGGATCGAAATTCGACAGCGCGCCAAAGATGGTCAGCGATGCGCCTGAGAAATCGGAGGTGATCGAAATCACGTCGGTGGACAATCCAAGTTCGATCGTTTCGGGATTGTCGGCCTGTGCATTCGCCCTGGTCGCGCCGGCCAGGCACGTCAGAAGCGCAAGGAGGCGAAGGAAGCGGATCACAGCACGAATTCGTTTGCGAGCGAGAAAATCTCGTCGGGCCTGACAAAAAGGCCGTAGCCGAGACGGATGGCCACCAGCAGCACCAGCGCCGCAAGCAGAGCGCGCAACTGCTCGCCGCGCAGGCGTCGCCCGGCGACCGCACCGTATTGCGCGCCGATCACCCCGCCGATCGTCAGCGCTACCGCCAGCACGATATCGACGGTCTGGTTTGTCGCGGCTTGGACGATGGTGGTGTAGCCGGCCACGAACATGATCTGGAACAGCGACGTGCCGATCACGACGGTGGTCGGCACCTTCAGCAAATAGATCATGGCCGGCACCATGATGAAGCCGCCGCCGACGCCCATGATCGACGCCAGCACGCCGATCATTGCGCCAAGCCCCAGCACCGGTATCACGCTCACATAGAGGCGAGAGGTCTTGAAGCGAACCTTGAACGGCAGGCGATGCACCCACATGTGCTGGCCGGGTCGCTTCAGCGACACGGTCGTCCCCTTGCGCGAACGCCGCATGGCGCGCAGACTCTCGGTCAGCATCAACCCGCCTACCGTGCCAAGGAAGGCAACGTAGAGCAGCGAGACGATCAGGTCGAGCTGTCCGATTTCGCGCAGTTTCGAATAGATGATGACGCCGACCGTAGAGCCGGCGATGCCGCCGATCAGCAGAACGACACCAAGCTTGATGTCCACGGCGCCCTTCTTGAGATAGGACAAGGTACCTGAAAAGGACGATCCGACCACCTGATTGGCCCCGGTCGCCACCGCGACAGCCGGAGGAATGTTGTAGAAGATCAGCAGCGGGGTGATGAGGAAGCCGCCGCCAACCCCGAACATGCCCGACAGGAAGCCCACCGCTGCGCCCATGCCCAGCAGGATGAGAAAATTCACCGACATCTCGGCGATCGGCAAATAGATTGCCACGTCCGGCGCTCCGGAATGCGTTGCGGATCCGAGTGGTAGCCCCGAGAACGTTTTGCGCCTGCCGCGGACGGGTGTCAAACCCGCCTTTGGCGTCAATGCCCGAAAAACGCCGCCATGCGCAACGCGCTCAGCCCTTGTTGAGTTTGAGCAACGCCTCCACCAGCGCCGGGCTGACATCGCCGGTAACCGGCAGGCCGTTGGCCTTCTGGAAGGCGGAGATGGCGTTCTTCGTCTTGGCGCCCATCACCCCGTCGGCGGGACCGGCGTCGTAGCCGTTCTTGTTGAGGATGAGCTGGATGTTGCGCACGGCCTTCTTCATGTCGACGGAGGCAGTCTGTTCACCGCTGGCCTGCCACTTGGCCGGCAGTTCCGGCGCGTTTGCTGCCTGATCCAGCGGTAGCGGCTTCCAGAGTTTCACATCCGCGCGAGCCTTCTCGAGCTGTTCGGGCCGCATGGCCTTCGCCACCTCGTCGCGCTTGCCGGCAGCGTCCTTGTCGCCATTCTGGGCAACGAGCGAGAACCACTTGTAGGATTCCTCGACATCCTGCGGCGTGCCGACGCCCTTGGCGGTCAGGATGCCGAGATTGTACTGGCTGTCGCGCACGCCGTATTCGGCGGCCTTGCGGAACCAGGCGACGGCGGATTCGTTGTCCGGCGCGCCTTCGTTTCCCATCGCAAACAGGACGCCGAGATTGTGCATGGCGCTGGCGTTGCCCTGTTCGGCTGCAAGCTGGTACCAGGTCTTGGCCTCGTTGATGTTCGCCTCCACGCCGAAGCCCTTCTCGTACATGTTGCCGAGGCGATACTGGGCCGGCGCAAATCCGGCTTCGGCCGACTGGCGGTACCATTTCGCCGCCTCGTCATAGTTGGCCTTGACGCCAACGCCCTCGAAGTAGCGGTCGCCGACAAAGTAGAGAGCGGTAGCATCGCCTGCCGCCGCCGCTTCGCGCAGGGCGATCGGCCCCGCTTCTGCGGGCGGCATGGCGGCGGGCGCCGGAGCCTCCATTGCGAGCGCGGGCGTTTCCGCTGTCGGAGCGGTTGCTTCCGGCAGTGCGGCGGTCGTTTCGGATCCGGCATCGGCGTCAGCCGGCGCTGCGCCATTGTCGGAGGCCATCGTCACCTGACGCACATTCGCATCCTCGCCGCCAGACTCGCCGGCGTCCGTCGCGCTCGCCTCCAACGCTACAGGCTCTTCGCCGCCGGCGATTTCGGCGGCTGGCGGCGCAACAACGGCAGCGACATCCTGGCGCGGCTCCGCGCCGCCCAGGAACATCTGCGCGGCCGGAATCGCCGTTGCGGCCAGCAGGACGACGCCAACGCCGGCAAGAACCGGCTTCTTGTGACGCGTGAAGAGGGCAGCGAGCGATCCGGCCCTGCCGGATTTCGGCTTGGAATCGCCCTTCAGGATGTCCGCCTCGGCCGCCGCCGCCTGGGCGCGGCGACGCACCGTGTTGAGGAAATCGCGGTTGCCGGCCTCGCCTTCCGCTGCGCCTGCTTCACCACCGGTGCGTTTGCGTTCCTCACGCACCCGCTTCATGATCGAGGAAAGATCGGGCGCTCCCGCACCCGGCTCGAGCGGATGATCGTCGCCATCCACCATGACCGGAGGCGCTTCTTCCGTTTGTGCGTTCGCCGATGCCGAAGGGCCGGCTTGCGCCGGTTGCTTCTTCAGTTTGAGCGCCTTGGACAGGCCCGAAAACACCGAATTGCCGGCTTCCGCCTCGCTTGCGACAGGCGTTGCGTCCTCTTGCGCGCTGATCGCGGCCAGCGCCGCTGCGGCGGCCGCCTGCGCCGGGCTTCGGGTTTCGCGGCCAAGCGTTGCGTGAACGAGCGGTTCGCCGGCTTCAGGCCCGTCCTCGGCAAGGTCGAGGGGCGGGGTCTCCGCCGCGGGCATCCGCAATGGCGCAGCCGGAGCTGGTACGGGAACGGGAGCAGGCGCAAAGGCGTGCGCATGTGCGCCGGCAGCATGGGCCTTGACGGAGTTTGCCGCCGCCGCCGGGTGATCGCGCATGCCGGCTTCCAGCCCGGCAAGCTTGTCCACGACTTTCAGCAACGTGTCGTGGATAGCCGAGAAGGTTTTGGCGTTGCGCGCATCAGAGGCGCGCGCCAGATCTTCAAGCCCGCGCAGTTCCTCCGCGAGTCCGGACGCTTCGCCATGTAACGGGGCGCCGACATGCATTCCGGAGGAAATGACGTCCTCCACCGCCCGGCGCGCGGCCTCTACGGCATAGTCGCGGCTTTCGATCAGGCGCGATTCGATGGCGTCGAAACGCGGTTCCAGAAAGTCCAGCGGCGCGGCGCTGTCTGCGCCTATGCGGCGCGCCAGTTCGGCGATCTGCGCCTCGATTGCCGCAATCGCGTCGGCGCGCCCGCCTTCCATCGGCGACAAGCCGGTTTCGTCGAGCCTGTGGGCAATTTGGATCAGGCGCTGTTCGATCGCTTCATAGGCTCCGGAGGATTCGACGCCGCGCTCCGCCATCTCCACCTTGCGGGCAAGATCGGTGATCTTGTCCTCCAGATTGAGGATGAGGCGGGCTGTCGATTCCGAAGCGCTGTTCTGGCGATTGTCGAGCAGGCCGGCCAGTTCGGAAAAACGCGCATCGAGGCTGTCGATAAACGGAGCGGCGTCAAAGCCGCCGGCTCCGGATATGCCGTCCAGCCGCTCGGCGAGATCGTTCATGTGGTCAACAACGCGCAGGAGGGACTCATCCTGGCCCGCTGGCGCGACCGGCATCTGGTCGAGCCGCGCATGGATTTCGGCGATCCGGTCCTCCAGCGCGGGGTCTGTCCGCTGGTCTGACAGCAGATCGACCTGCTGCGCCATTGCCACAAGCCTTGCTTCCAGCCGGGCGAGATCGGGAGCGTCGCGCGATTCGGCAAGCGTCTCGATTTGCCGCGACAACTCTACAAGGCGAGGTTCGATATCCAGTGCAGCAGCGTTCCCGCGATCGACGGCGAGGAATTCAAGGCGCTGCGCCAGTTCAGACAGTCTCGCCTCGACGCCGGAAAGATCGTCGACTTCGCGATCGTCGGCAAGCCGTTCGATCTGCGCGGCGAGGTTCGCGAGCCGCATGTCGAGGCCCGGCGCGAGGTCGTTGTCGCGATCCTCCACCAGGAAACCGATCTGGCGGGAGAGTTCCTCCAACCTCGCCTCTATCGCCGACGGCTCGACGGTATGGCGGTCTTCGGCAAGGTGCTCGATCTGGAGTGCGATATTGGCCAGCCGCGATTCGAGCCCGGAGATGTCGGCGCCGGCGCGGTCTGCGGCCAGGTCCTCGATTTGGCGCGCCAGCGAAAACAGGCGTTCTTCGACGCGGTTTGCGAATTCCTCTTCCCTGCGGCCGGCGGACAAATCCTCGATCTGGCTGGTAAGGGAACCGATGCGCGCCTCGATCCTTTCCAGCGGCGTTGCATCGTATGGGGCCGGCGCGGCGGAAACCGACAGCGCAATCAGCGCGCGGCTGATTTCATCAAGCCGCTCCTCGATCTGGAAGATCGATTCCGGCGAGACGACCTCCCGGCGCGAGGTGAGAATGTCCATCGCATCGCCGAGCGATTTCAGCCTTTCGTCGAGCGCCCCGTAGCCTGGATCGCGGTCGTCGTCCTCGAATGTCGCGCGCATCGCTTCGACATGATCGGCAAGGCGGGCGAGACGTTCGTCCGTCGATTGCGCAAGCGAACGCGACTGCGCGCCGGTTTCCTCAAGATGACGCTCCAGCACCTGCCACCGGTCCGTCAGTTCGCGAACGCTCTCGGCGCGCGAGGCCTCCTCGACGGTCGCCTTGAGATCAGCGATGTCGCGCTTCAACGCCGCGTACTCGCCAGGCTGCTGCCGGTGTGTGGCCATGCGCTGCATGTCGTGGGTCAGCCGGTCGATTCTCTCGGCGATTTGGCCGCTTCGATCTTGTGCGCTGGCATCGCGCAGCCGGGCGATCTCGGCGCGCATCGCGGCGAGTTCTCGCGCCACGGCGACCTGACCGGCGGAAAAGGATGCCACCTGCTCTTTCTCGACAGTCCGCGGCGCCGGTTCGGGCCGGCGTGATTCCCGCTGGCGAAGCGGCTCCTGACGCTCAGGTTCGAGGGTTGCGCCGCGCCGCCGGGTTTCCTGGTCAAGGCTGCGTTGGCGGCGAAGGATGTCCGAAAGGTCGTCGCGAAATGTGTCGGCCGCCGGCCGCTCAAGCGGTTTCTGCTGGCGCGATGCCGGCTGCGCCTTTGCGGAAAGGCGGTTCATTCTGCGCTCGAGACTGGCAAGCGCATCGTCGATTCCCGCAAGCGCATCGCGGGCGCCCGCGTCGCGAGGGCTATTCATGTCGGAATTGTGCCGCCGATTTTGCATCGAATCTCGCCCGTTGCGTCTGTCTCGTCAGATCTCGCTGCCTTGTCCGGTCGGATACCTTCGTTGGCAGGGGATTCTCCGTGAAATACGCGCTACGGGAAGAACACGGGAAACCGTCGGCTTAACCAATTTCAAAACGCGGTAAACAACACGTTAACCAGGCGGAAAAAACGCAGACAGCATGAAGATTGCCGTTGTGGCGCCTGTGGCGAAACCAAATTCCGCGATGCGAATCGAACTGGCAGGATTCTTACCTTTACGTAACGCCCGGTTTGCGCCAGTGTAACAGTGTGAAACCTGATCGGGCTTTACGGTCTTGCTCCAATGTAGGACGATGGAGCAACCGGACACCACTGCCCCACCGACTCGAATTACCCCGTTCGAGGCGGCGTTCGGATTTGAAAGACCCGTGATGAACGCACACAACGAGAAGAAAATGGACCACGCAAACATGAACACCCGCAACGACGCCATCGCAGACGACCTGGCTGGCAATCCGGGTCGCGAACATGATGCCGAACGCCAGTACAGGATCGGCGATCTTGCCACCGAATTCGGAGTCACATTGAGGGCGCTTCGTTTCTACGAAGACAAGGGCCTGCTGACCCCGGTGCGCCAAGGCGCGACGCGCATCTACTCGCATCGCGACCGCGCGCGCCTGAAACTCATCTTGATGGGCAAACGCATCGGCTTCCCGCTGAACGACATTCGCGAGATGCTCAATCTCTACCAGCCGGCTTCAGGAAACAAGGCGCAGATTAGCCTTGCGCTGAAGAAGGGCGAGAAGCAGCTCAGGGTTCTCATGCGCCAGAAGCGCACGATCGAGGAAGCGATCGACGAATTGAACCGCGCCATGGATTCCTTGCGTTCGGCAGCATAATCCGGGGCATGAAATCATGAGTGTGGCCGGGATCTTTCGTTTCCGGCAATTGCATCCTTTGGCTGCAAGTCCGTGGACAATTGTCGGAATCAAAGGACGGCTTGCAAATTCATGATTCTGGTGAAGCTTTTGACTTCGACATTTGGGGCTGCATCGCAGGCAGGCGGGCGCCGGATGTCGAATTCGCCCCACTGGCGGGATCGAAATCCCGGAATCGGACCGCTTGCCGGCTTTGGCTTTCTGACCGGCCGCACGCAAACAGCAACAACGGATGTTGGAGCGCCTGCCCCGCAAGGGGCAGGAGTCCGTGTTTGGCGCGCTCGCCAGGCAAGTACTCGAATTGCATTTCAGTCACGAAATTTTGACGTTTACGGAAACGTCAAGTTTTGCTAGACGCTTGAAAATCAGACGACAGTCCGACAGGTCCAGGAGGAAGACAATGCCAATCTATCAGGCCCCGGTGGAGGACACGCTCTTCGTCCTCAACGAGGTGCTCGGTTACCAGCGCTACGACAATCTTCCCGGCTTCGCTGATGCGTCACCGGACGTGGTTGAGGCAGTGTTGCGCGAGGCGGCGCGCGTCGCAGAGGATATTCTCTTCCCGCTGAACCAGATCGGCGACCGGCAGGGTTGCACCCGTCACGACGACGGCTCCGTGACGACGCCGGACGGATTTTCGGAAGCGTTCGACCAGTACCGCGAAGGCGGCTGGATGGCGCTGGCGCTCGATCCGGAGTTCGGCGGACAGGGGCTTCCCTACGTGCTGCACACGGCTGTTGCCGAATACTTCTCCTCCGCCAACATGGCGTTTGCCATGTATCCCGGCCTGACGCAGGGCGCGATCGCCGCGATCTACGCCCATGGCGACGAGGCGCAGAAGCGCAAGTGGCTGCCGAAGATGGTGGATGGCGCCTGGACCGGCACCATGAACCTGACCGAACCGCATTGCGGCACGGATCTCGGCCTGCTGCGCACCAAGGCCGTGCCGCAGGGCGACGGCTCGTACAGGATCTCCGGCCAGAAGATCTTCATCTCCGCCGGCGAACACGACATGAGCGACAACATCGTCCATCTCGTTCTTGCCCGCATCGAGGGCGCGCCCGAGGGTGTGAAGGGCATTTCGCTGTTCATCGTGCCGAAGTTCCTTGTCGGCGACGACGGCGAACCGGGTGCGCGCAACGGCGTCTCCTGCGGCTCGATCGAAGAAAAGATGGGCATCCACGGCAATGCGACCTGCGTCATGAACTACGACGAGGCGACCGGTTATCTGCTCGGCGAGGAACACAAAGGCCTGCGCGCCATGTTCACGATGATGAACGAGGCGCGGCTCGGCGTTGGCCTGCAGGGCCTGTCGATCGCCGAGGTGGCTTACCAGAACGCGGCCAACTACGCCCGTGAGCGCATCCAGGGCCGCGCGCTTTCCGGCGTCAAGGCGCCGGACAAGAAGGCGGACCCGATCATCGCTCATCCTGATGTGCGCCGCAACCTGATGACCATGCGCGCCTTCAACGAGGCCGGACGCGCCTTCGTGCTGTGGGCGGCGCTGAAATCGGATGTCGCGCACCGCTCCGACGAAGCGAAGGATCGGGAACTGAGCGAGGAGATGATGGGCCTGCTCACGCCCGTCATCAAGGGCGTGCTCACCGACAAGGGCTTCGATCACACCGTGATGGCACAACAGATCTACGGCGGCCACGGCTACATCGAGGAATGGGGCATGAGCCAGTTCGTGCGCGATGCCCGCATCGCCATGATCTACGAGGGCGCCAATGGCATCCAGGCGCTCGATCTGGTTGGCCGCAAGCTGGCGGTCAATGGCGGGCGGGCGATCCAGGCCTTTTTCAAGGAAGTCGGAGCTTTCTGCGAGGAAAACCGCGACGACGAGACGCTGGTTGCGTTCACCAAGCCGCTGAAGAAGGGGCTGAACGACCTGCAGGCGGCGACCTTGTGGCTGATGCAGAACGCCATGGCCAAACCCGACAACGCCGGGGCCGCCGGCCATGACTACATGCACCTGTTCGGACTGGTGACGCTCGGCTACATGTGGGGCCTCACCGCCAGGGCCGCGAAGGCCGGGCTTTCCGCCGGCGCCAACGGCAAGACATCGTATCTTAACAACAAGCTTGTCACCGGCCGCTACTTCATGGAGCGCGTGATGCCGGAAACGGCAGCCCATCTCGCCCGCATCCAGACCGGCGCCGAGACGATGATGGCGCTGGAGGCGGATGCGTTCTAGGGTGGCGATTGGGAGAGAGATCGATAGGGCACATGCGGTTGGCTTCGGTGGCCTGCCCTTCCGGTCCGTCATCCCGGGGCTTGTCCCCGGGACCCAACTCCCGCCCGCAGCAGCCTCTGTTTGGGGCCGGGGACAAGCCCCGGGATGACGACCTCGAAGGGGTTTCCGATCGCACAATGTCAGGCTGGGTCTACATCATGGCTTCGCAACCGAATGGAACCTTGTATGTTGGCGTGACGTCCGACCTGGAAAACCGCATATTTGATCACAAGAACGATCGAACGCCAGGTTTTGCGAGCAAGTACGGGTGCAAGACGCTGGTTTGGTACGAGCGTCATCCGAACATCGTCCTCGCCATCCAGCGCGAAAGATCCCTCAAGGAGTACCGGCGGGCGTGGAAACTCAATCTGATCAACGGGTTCAACCCGGACTGGGTCGATCTGACGGAGACTATCCACCTGCGCGACAATCCCTACCGGCCGCATCCGAACACGAGAATGTACAGTGATTACACTTGATGAGTTCCGAAAGCCGTGGGAGCCGGCTCACCGTTCTCGATCCGTCATCCCGGGGCTTGTCCCCGGGACCCAATTCGTTTGCGGCAGCGCATCTTGTTTGGGTCCCGGGGACAAGCCCCGGGATGACGGCGTCGCAAGGTCGAGCCTTGTCGAGCGGCGACATCCCCGTCACAAAATTGGCGATCGTGACAATAGCTTGAAGGTATGCATCACCCCGGAGGCCTACCCATGACGCAACCCGCTGAAATCCTCCCCGTCACGCAACCGACATGGATGAGCGAAGACGTTGTCATGCTGCGCGACATGGCGACGAAGTGGCTGGAAGCGGAGATCACCCCGCAGTACGAGGCGTTCGAAAAGGCGGAGATTTTCGACCGCGAAAGCTGGCTAAAGGCCGGTGACGCGGGCCTGCTCGGCGCATCGGTGCCGGAGGAATACGGCGGCTCGGGCGGCACCTACGCCCATGAAAGCGCGATCATCGAGGCGATCAGCCATGTCGGCGTCGACGGCTTCGGCATCGCATTGCACAATTCCATCGTCGCGCCCTACATCGTCCACTACGGCTCGGAAGAACAGAAGCGCCGGTGGCTGCCGAAGATGGTGTCGGGTGAACTGATCGGCGCGATCGCCATGACCGAGCCCGGCGCCGGCTCCGACCTGCAGGGCATCAAGACATCGGCGAAGCTCGACGGGAATCACTACGTCCTCAACGGCTCCAAGACCTTCATCACCAACGGCCAGCTTGCCAACATCATCATCGTGGTCGCCAAGACCGATCCGGCCGCCGGCGCGAAGGGTACATCGCTGATCGTGGTGGAGACCGATGACGCCGACGGCTTCGAGCGCGGGCGCAACCTCGACAAGATCGGGCTGAAATCCAACGACACCTCCGAACTGTTCTTCAACCAGGTTCGGGTGCCGACATCGAACCTGCTCGGTCCCGTCGAGGGCCAGGGCTTTATCCAGCTGATGCAGCAGTTGCCGCAGGAGCGGCTGCAGATCGGCGCGACCGCGATTGCGATGGTGGAGCGGGCGCTTGCGCTTACCATCGACTACGTCAAGGAGCGCAAGGCCTTCGGCAAGGCGGTCATCGATTTCCAGAACACCCAGTTCAGGCTGGCGGAACTGAAGACCGAGGCCACCATCGGTCGCACCTTCTACAATCACTGCGTCGCCGAGCACATCGAGGGGCGGCTGACGCCGGAACTCGCCTCGATGGCGAAATACTGGCTGACCGACCTTCAGGGAAAAGTGATGGACGAGTGCCTGCAATTGCACGGCGGCTATGGCTACATGAACGAATACCCGATCGCGCGGATGTTCCGCGATGCGCGCGTGCAGCGCATCTACGGCGGCACCAACGAGATCATGAAACTGCTGATCGCCCGGGGGCTTTGACATTGATTACGTCCGGCGCCTTTCCCCTCATCCCCCTGCCGGGACCTTCTCCCCACAGGGGAGAAGGAGGCAATGTCGATGTGTTATCCACTTCCTCGACGCTTGCGGAAATGCGCAACATCGGGCCGGGCGTCCTTCTCCCCTGTGGGGAGAAGGTCCCGGCAGGGGGATGAGGGGCTAAAGTGGCTGTAGTTGAGACAACGGGGAAAAAATGACCGAGTTCACCCTCCATTGCTTCGCCGAGAGCGGCAACGCCTACAAGACGGCGCTGATGCTCGAACTCTGCGGCGCCAACTGGACGCCACACCGCATCGCCTTCTTCACCGGCGAGACACGGCGGCCGGAGTTTCGCGCCGTCAATGTGATGGGCGAGGCGCCGGTGCTGGTGCACCACCGCGAAGGCGGCGACTTCACGCTGTCGCAATCGGGCGCCATCCTGACCTACCTCGCCCGCCGGCTCGGCAAGTTCGGCCCGAAGGACGAGGCACAGGAATACGAAATCCTGCGCTGGCTGTTGTGGGACAACCACAAGTTCACCAGCTATACGGCAACCACCCGCTTCATGGATTTCTTCATGAAGAAGGGCGATGCGCCGGAGACGGAATTCCTGCGGGCGCGGGCAGTGAGCGCCTGGAAGGTGCTGGAAACGCACCTGACCGGCCGCGACTGGATCGTCGGCGACGAGCCCACCATCGCCGACCTGTCGGTTTGCGGCTATCTGTTCTGGCCGCAGCAGATCGGCATGGACCGTGCGCAGTACCCGGCGATCACCGCTTGGCTGAATCGCATCGCCGCCCTGCCGGGCTGGAAATCGCCCGAGGCGCTGATGCCGACGGGCCAGGAAGAAAAATCTGCGACGGCGTAAGCCGCCGCAACCGTCATTCGAACGAGGAGCCGAAAATGTCAGACGCCTACATCTACGACGCCGTGCGCACGCCGCGCGGCCGCGGCAAGAAGGACGGTTCGCTGCACGAGGTGCCGGCTGTGCGCCTCGCCGCAAAGACGCTGGAAGCGATCCGCGACCGCAACGATCTCGACACCGGCAAGGTCGACGACATCATCTTCGGCTGCGTCGATCCGGTCGGCGAGGCGGGCGCGGTGATTCCAAAGGCGGCCGCCTTCGAGGCGGGCTACGATTTCAAGGCGCCTGGCATGCAGATCTCGCGCTTCTGCGCGTCCGGCCTCGACGCCATCAATTTCGGCGCCGCCAAGATCGCCTTCGGTTCCGACGACATCGTGATCGCAGGCGGTGTGGAATCGATGAGCCGCGTCGGCATGGGCATGTCGGGCGGCGCCTGGTACATGGATCCGAGTGTCGGTTTGCCGGGCTATTTCATGCCGCAGGGCGTCTCCGCCGACCTGATCGCCACCAAATACGGTTTCAGCCGCGACGATGTCGACGCCTATGCGGTGGAAAGCCAGAAGCGCGCGGCGCGCGCCTGGGAGGAAGGGCGTTTTGCCAGGTCGGTGATCCCGATCCGCGACCAGAACGGCATGACCATCCTTGACCGCGACGAGCACATGCGTCCTTCAACCGACATGCAGTCGCTCGCCTCGCTCAACCCCTCCTTCGTGATGCCGGGCGAGATGGGTGGCTTCGAGGCCGTCGGCATCCAGGCGCATCCCGAGGTGGAGAAGATCAACTATGTCCACCACGCTGGCAATTCCTCCGGCATCGTCGATGGTGCGGCCGCCGTGCTGCTCGGCTCCAAGAAGGCCGGCCACAAGCACGATTGGAAGCCGCGCGCCCGCATCAAGGCCTTCGCCAATATCGGCTCCGACCCGGCGCTGATGCTGACAGGCCCGGTCGACGTGACGCGCAAGTTGCTGGACCGCGCCGGAATGGAGTTGAAGGACATCGACCTGTTCGAACTGAACGAGGCGTTTGCTTCCGTCGTGCTGCGCTTCTGTCAGGCCTTCGACATCGATCACGCCGACATCAACGTCAATGGCGGCGCGATCGCCATGGGCCATCCGCTCGGCGCTACCGGCGCGATGATCCTCGGCACCGTGCTCGACGAGCTGGAGCGCCGCGACCTCAACACCGCCCTCGTCACGCTGTGCATCGGCGCCGGCATGGGCACGGCGACGATCATCGAGCGGGTCTGAGGCGATGCCGAAGGTCGACATCGACGCAATGACGTTCACGGGCGGCACCGGCTATCCGGCGCCGTTCCGGGCGGTCGTCGACGGCCGCACGCGCAAGCGGCTCGGCGATGCCGGCGGTCTCGACCAGTTCGGCGTCAACCTCACCCGGCTCGAGCCCGGCGCCGCCTCGGCGCTGCGCCACTGGCACGAGAACGAGGACGAGTTCGTCTATGTCCTCGAAGGCGAAGTGGTGCTGATCGAGGACGGTGGCGAGACGCCGCTGACGGCAGGCGATGCCGCCGCCTTCAAGGCCGGCGTTGCCAATGGCCACCACCTCGTCAACCGCAGCGGCCGGCCGGCCCTCTATTTCGAAATCGGTACCCGCGCGCCGAGCGAGCGCGCGCATTATCCGGACGACGATCTCTACGCGGAAAAGGACGCCACGGGCTTCTGCTTCCTGCACAAAGACAAAACGCCCTACGCATAGGAGCGCCTGACGATGACCTATCAGAATTTCACGCTCGAGACCGACGCCGACGGCATCGCGCTCGTGACCTGGGACATGCCCGACCGGTCGATGAACGTCATCACCATGGCGGTGATGGACGAGTTGGAAAAGATCATCGAGGCCGTCGCCGGTGACGCCGCCATCAAGGGCGCGGTGATCACCTCCGGCAAGGACGCCTTCTCGGGCGGCGCCGACCTGTCGATGCTCGAAGGCATGCTGGCGGTCCACGGCCCGGCCGCGGCGAGCGGCGACGAGGCGGCGGCCAAGGCCCTGCTCGACGGCGCGGCCCGGCTCGGCAACATCTATCGGCGGCTGGAGACCTGCGGCAAGCCCTTCGCCGCCGCGATCAACGGCACGGCGATGGGCGGCGCCTTCGAACTGGCGCTCGCCTGCCATGCCCGCATCGTCGCCGAGGGCGAGAAGACCAAGCTCGGCCTGCCGGAAGTCAAGGTCGGCCTCCTGCCGGGCGCCGGCGGCACCCAGCGTGTCGCGCGCATGATCGATCCGCAGTCGGCGCTGCAGATGCTGCTGCAGGGCCAGGAGCTGAAGGTGACGAAGGCCAAGGCGCTCGGCCTCGTCAACGCCGTCGTCCCGGCCGACAAGCTGGTCGCGGAAGCCAAGGCTCTCATCGCGGCCGGTGTCGATCCGGTCAAGCCCTGGGACAAGGACAAGTTCCGCCTGCCGGGCGGCCCGGTCTATTCGGCCGCCGGCTTCCAGCTCTTCCCGGCGGCCAACGCCATCTACCGCCGCGAGACCCACGACAACTATCCGGCCGGCAAGGCAATCCTCTCCTGCGTCTACGAGGGCCTGCAGCTGCCGATGGATCAGGGCCTCAGGGTCGAGGCGCGCTACTTCACCCACCTGCTGACGACGCCGGTCGCCCGCAACATGATCCGCTCGCTGTTCCTGTCGCTGCAGGAGCTGAACAAGCTCGCCCGCCGTCCCGTCGGCGTCGCGCCGTCCTCGATCACGAAGGTCGGCATCCTCGGCGCCGGCTTCATGGGCGCCGGCATCGCCTATGTCACGGCGGTCGCCGGCATCGAGGTCGTCCTCATCGACCGCGACCAGGAATCGGCCGACAAGGGCAAGGCGCATTGCGACAAGCTCATTTCCGGCCGCATCGCCAAGGGGCGGGCGAAGCCCGAGCAGCGCGACGCCCTGCTCTCGAAGATCAACGCCACGGCCGACTATGCCGCGCTCGAGGGCTGCGACCTCGTCATCGAGGCGGTGTTCGAGGATCGCGAGCTGAAGCGCACCGTGACCGAGAAGGCCGAGGCGGTGCTCGCCGAGACCGCGGTCTTTGCCTCCAACACCTCGACCCTGCCGATCACCTCGCTCGCCGAGGCCTCCAGGCGCCCCGACCGCTTCATCGGCATCCACTTCTTCTCGCCGGTCGAGAAGATGATGCTGGTCGAGATCATCCTCGGCAAGAACACCGGCGAGGAAGCGCTGGCGCTCGCCCTCGACTATGTCCGGGCGATCAGGAAGACCCCGATCGTCGTCAACGACAGCCGCGGCTTCTACACCTCGCGGGTGGTCGGCACCTATATCGGCGAAGGCCACCTGATGCTCGCCGAGGGTGTCCCGGCGGCGATGATCGAGAACGTCGCGCGCATGGCCGGCATGCCGGTCGGCCCGCTCGCCCTCAATGACGAGGTGGCGGTCGACCTCTCCTGGAAGATCCTGCAGGCGACCAAGAAGGACCTCGGCGCCGAGGCGATCGACGCCGGCGAGGAAGCGCTGCTCGAAGAAATGGTCGTCAAGCTCGGCCGCTTCGGCCGCAAGAACGGCAAGGGCTTCTACGACTATCCGGACAAGGGCAAGAAGCACCTGTGGCCGGGCCTTGCCGATCTCGTCGCGGCCAAGCAGGACCCCGACGCCATCGACATCGGCGAGCTGAAGGCGCGGCTCCTCGTCCGCCAGGCGCTGGAAACGGCGCGCTGCTTCGAGGAAGGGGTGCTGACCGACGTGCGCGAGGCCGACATCGGCTCGATCCTCGGCTTCGGCTTTGCGCCCTATTCCGGCGGCACGCTCTCCTACATCGATACGATGGGCCTGAAGGCCTTCGTCGCGCTCTGCGAGAAGCTCGCGGCCAAGTACGGCCCGCGCTTCCAGCCGAACAAGCTCCTCGTCGAGATGGCCGGCAAGGGCGAGACCTTCTACGGACGCTTCGCACCGGAGAAGAAGAAGGCTGCCTGACCGCCCGAAAACGCTAGTCGCGCCGGCCCGTTAACGGTCGGCGCGACAAACGTCGCCCATATGTCAAAGAGTCGTTCGTAACGTCTTGCAGGGCAGGCGGCGAGCGGCTATAACCCGCCCCGCAAACGGCGTCGGAGTGTAGCGCAGCCTGGTAGCGCACCTCGTTCGGGACGAGGGGGTCGCAGGTTCAAATCCTGCCACTCCGACCATTTTCCCGCTCTCCCCAAAAAATTGGTCCCGCAAGCCGCACCGCCGGCCGGTTGTCCGTGCCATCTCGGTGCTGGCAAGATCGCCGCGCGCCCGCTATACCGGCCCGAGCGGACGATACTCGAGCGGCTCGCGACGAGCTGCGGACAAGACCCGGGTGGCCATGCACGTTCCCGCCTGCCAGAGGGCGAAACGCCTCATTCTCCACATCGGCGCGGCGAAGACGGGCAGCACCTCGATCCAGGCCGCCCTCGCGGCGAATCGGGCCGCGCTCCTCGAGAAGGGTGTCCTCTATCCGGCGAGCCTCGGCGCCCGGACCCATTCCCTCGTCACGCGCCTTGCGACGCCGCTGTGGCGCGGCCTTGGCCGGCGCGGCGCCGGTCCGTTCCGCGCCGTGCGCGCCGCCGCCGCCGAGCGGCAAAACCTCGTCGCCGCCCTCTGCGCCGAGATCGATGCCCATCGGCCCGAGACCCTGGTGATTTCATATGAGGGTCTTTTCAACCGCTTCAGCGATCGCGCTTCGGTTGGCCGGCTGGCGACGGTCTGCGCGGCCCTTGCCGAGACGGTGACGGTCGTCGTTTTCCTGCGCCGCCAGGACGAGGCTCTCGTCAGCGAGTTCGTTCACGGCCGCCGGCTTGGCGCGACCCGCGAGTTCGTCCCGCTCGACGAGATCGCGCGCGCGCCGCATCTCGACTACGCCCGCCAGCTTTGGCCCTGGGAGGATCGGTTCGGGATCGCCAATGTCCGGGCCGTGCCGTTCGTGCGCGCCGGTTTTCCGAACCGCGACGTCGTCGATTTCTTCGCCGGCATCCTCGGCATCGATCCTGTGGCGCTGCCCCATGCCGCCGAAACCAATCTCGGTCTCGACATGCTGAAGGAGGAATTCCTGCAGCGCTTCAACGCGCTCCTGCCCCGCTACGAGAACAGCGCCGCCAACGAGGCGCGCTGGGGCATCTACGACGCCATCGACGAGCATGTCTCGGCGCGCCGCAAGCGCAGCATCCCGCTCGCCGAGCGCGAGGCGATCCTTGCCCGGTTCGCCGCATCGAACGCCATGCTCGCCCGGCGCCACGGCGCCGCCGAGGGAGCGTTCTTCCCGC
>CALMYO010000086.1 GCA_937873685.1 uncultured Paracoccaceae bacterium | reverse complement strand
CACCGGCTGGATCCTCGAGCTCGACCGCTGCCGCGGCATCCCCTACGAGGGCAACTACTCGGCCTATCTCGAAGCCAAGGCCAAGCGCCTCGAGCAGGAAGGCCGCGAGGAAGCCGCCCGCCAGCGGGCGCTGTCGCACGAACGCGAGTGGATCGCCTCCAGCCCGCGCGCCCGCCAAGCCAAATCCAAGGCCCGTATCAAGGCCTATGACGAACTCCTCAAGCGCAACGAGGAGCGCACCCTCGGCACCGCCCAGATCGTCATCCCGGCCGGCCCGCGCCTCGGCGACGTCGTCATCGAGGCCGACCACCTCTCCAAGGGCTATGGCGACCGCCTGCTGATCGACGATCTCTCCTTCAAGCTGCCGCCCGGCGGCATCGTCGGCGTGATCGGCCCGAACGGCGCCGGCAAGACGACGCTGTTTCGCATGATAACCGGGCAGGAGGCGCCCGACGGCGGCGCCATCCGCATCGGGGAATCGGTCAAGCTCGGCTATGTCGACCAGAGCCGCGACACGCTGAACCCGGGAAAGACGGTCTGGGAGGAAATCTCCGGCGGCAACGACATCATCAAGCTTGGCAAGCACGAGGTGAACAGCCGCGCTTACTGCTCCTCGTTCAACTTCAAGGGCGGCGACCAGCAGCAGAAGGTCGGCACGCTTTCCGGCGGCCAGCGCAACCGCGTGCACATGGCGAAATTGCTGAAAGAGGGCGGCAACGTCATCCTGCTCGACGAGCCGACCAACGACCTCGACACCGAGACGCTTGCCGCGCTGGAAGACGCGCTGGAAAACTTCGCCGGCTGCGCCGTGATCATCAGCCACGACCGCATGTTCCTCGACCGCCTCGCCACCCACATCCTGGCGTTTGAGGGCGACAGCCATGTGGAATGGTTCGAGGGCAATTTCGAGGAATACGAGGCCGACAAGGTGCGCCGGCTCGGACCGGACAGCGTGAACCCGAAGCGCGTGACGTACAAGAGGTTGACGCGGTAGGGGTTAGGTTCTCGTTAATGGAAGGCACTTCATGAAAGATTGATGAACATAACTATTTTTATTGACGCCCTACGTTGCACGCGCGAAGTCAGGTCGAATTTGTTCGTCGGGATAGTCAGCGATGGCTCGGTTCTCCAATTTCGCATTCCAGTACGAAAACGTTGACGTTGCGGAGGTGACCGTGACGGACTTGACTGTTCTTGTGACTGAACTGGATCCACATACCAGTGTCATTTCTCCCGGATTCGGTTCTGGTGAGGTCTCAGGCAACGGAATAAACGCTCAAATCTCGGCCGACGAACTGGAAACACTTCATGCTGCCGGTGTCGATGTATTTGGCTATGTCGATGTAGCTGTAACCGATCATCTACGTCCCTATTGGAATCCAGCATGGACGACCACTACGGATGACACGGGGGTGCCTTTAGAAGGCGTGGCGCCTTCTTGGCTTGTCAGTGGGCGACCTTATGATTTCGATGTTGATAAAAAAATAGATGCGTATATTGTTGATTTTCGTGATCTTGATTGGCAAAATATAGTTATAACACAAGTTGTTGATCTCGCATTGCGTGGATTCGATGGCGTATTTCTTGACGATGTTGGTTCCTATTTCGATGCTCGACTGGGCGTACCCGAGAGTGCCAACCAGCAGGCTGCCGCCGATATGATCGAGCTGATCAAATCAATTGAAGCGGAACTTGTTGCGCGTGGGCTCTCGATGGAGATCATCGTCAATGGCGATCCGTTCATCATTGGCAACGCTGCAGCTGTTGGCGGGGATACCGCCGCATTCCTTGATATTGTCGACGGTATGATTCTTGAAAATTATTATCGCAACAAAACATTTGATATTATCGGTATCGAGGGTGTGTTAACTTTTTTAGAAAGTAATATTGAGCGTTTGTATTTAGAAAATTTCGGCCCTTTGATCGATAATGAATCGAATACTGTAAACCAAAGCGATCTTTTTACATATGCTTTAGCTGCTGAATTGAGGGGAGATCCGTATTATTTTGCCCCCAATTCTTTTAAGCAGTTGCAGTTTGACGCGGTCACCGAAACGCCGACGGCGGACATACTTTTCGGCACACTTGGAGAGGATTCCGTGAATGGCGGCGACGGAGACGATCGCATAACCGGATTTCTGGGTGCCGATGTATTGTCTGGCGACAACGGCAACGACACACTGCTTGGTGGCGAAGGCGCGGATCGCCTTTTGGGATTTGCCGAAAACGACTTACTCTTGGGCGGCGGAGGAAACGACACATTGTCTGGCGATTCCGGCTTCGACACCCTGATCGGCGGCCTCGGCAACGACACGCTCGACGGCGGCACCAATCCCGAACTCGGCGATCCCGGCGCGCAGGGCGACATCCTGCTCGGTGGCGAGGGGGATGATACCTACATGGTCGATTCCGGGCTCGACCTGGTCGATGAGGGTTCGTATTTCACCGATTTCGGCTTCGGCGGCTTCGACACCGTCATCTCCACCGCCGATTTCTGGTGGGATGTCGCCTCTGTCGGCGAACACCTGCTGGTATCCGAAGACGTCAACGACATCGGCGGCGACGGGGTCACCATCGTTGGCGGGGTGTTCGACAACACGCTGGAAGGCCATTCGGGCACCGACATCTTCTTTGGCCGCGGCGGGTCGGACACCCACCGGGGCGGGGGCGGCCTCGACTGGTATTCTCTGTCGCTGCTCGGCACCGAAGGCGCGTATCCGGGCGTCAACGGTGTCAACACGGTGATCGTCGAACAGCGCACGAGCGGCGCGTTTTCCTATGACATCGTGTTTGAGTTCGAGACCGGCCGCGACAGGCTCGATGTCAGCGCCTACCGCGCCGCAAACGGCTTTCTCACCGGCGCGGACGTGATCGCACGCGCAGTCGATGACGGCTTCGGCAACAGCTACATCGCGCTCGGCGACGGGCTGGATTACCTCTATCTCGTCGGGCTGGAGAAGGGCCAACTGCTGGCGGGCGATTTCGTGGTGTAAGGCCGGGCCGGTGCACATCGTCGTGACGGCGCCATGACCGATCCGGCGATGAGGAGGGGGGCGGCAAGGGCGCTGTGCAGTTGCATTCGGGTCAACGCCACCTTCATGAGTACAAGGTGGCAAGCCGCGTTCGAAACTGGTATGGATGCATACATCCGGAGATCCTGCCATGCTCAACATCGTTCTTCCGCCCGAAGTGGAAAAGAAGCTGGCCGAGATGGCCAAACTTGCGGGACAGAGCGAAACGCAGATCGCACTCGATGCGCTGCGCGAATATCTCGCCGACATCGAGGACGGATACATCGCCGAGTGCCGAATGCGCGACAATCCCGAATTTGTCGATCTGGATACCGTCATGGCCGAACTTGGCATCACGATGGACGATCTCGACGAATCGCTGCTTGACGAGGCGCGCTGATCCGTGCCTTGGGCGATCATTCTGGAGCGCAAGGCGCAAAAGGATATCAAGGCGCTTGCGCGTACGGAGCAGATCAGAATCCAGACATTTCTCAATCTGCGCCTTGCTGTTCGCGACAACCCGCGTGAACTTGGCGAGGCGCTCACGGGTCCGTGGTCCGGCTACTGGAAATACCGTGTTGGCGACTACCGCCTGATCGCACGGATTGAAGACCATGTCCTGCACATCGTCGTCATCAGGGTTGCAAACCGGCGCGAAGCCTATCGCTGACGCCGTGCGCATCTTCGCGTTGCCCGGCCAAACCGCCCAACATTTGTGCTTTCCCCTGCTGCACGCAGCGGTTAACCTCGTAAGCTTCTGACAAGGCGAGGCTACGGGCATGGTGTGGACCGGCACATTCCAGAATTCGACTGCTGAATTGTTCGACGGCATCGAGGGTTGGTTCGGCATCCGCACCACCGGGGCGCTGCTGACGCCGAATGTCATACCGACGCAGGCGATCTTCACCGCCGCCAACTATGCCGGGCGGATGATCATCACCGGCACTGGGCTCGCCTTCACCAACCAGACCGTCTCCGGCGCCATCACGATACCGGTCTTCACCGCCGGCACGATCACCCGCATCGATTTCCTGTACAATTACGCCCTGCGGGCCGCCGCCGACAACGGCCAGGACCCGACGCCGTTCTTCCAGGCCGCGTTCCTCGAGCCGTCGGCGGTGCTGAACCTGCCGAACGTCTCGGCCGTCGCGCTCTCCACGGCCATCGTCCAGAGCTATTCGACGCCGACCCCAACGCCGCTGCGCGCATTCTTCAGCAGCGACCGGCATTTCTACACCGGTGATAACGGCGTCAACCTGATGGCCGGTTACGACAATGACGACATCCTGATCGGCCTTGGCGGCAACGATTTCCTGCAGGGCGACGCCGGCAACGACACGCTGGATGGCGGGCCGGGAACAGATGGGCTGAACGGCGGGCCGGGCAATGATTACTACCTGCCGGGACCGAAGGATCCGGCCTCGCTTATCGGCGACAGCGTGTCGGACGGGGGCACCACGCCGGGCGAGATCGACACGCTGTCCTATGAAAACGCCACCGAGGGTCTGACCATCGACCTCAACGCGCTCGACGGCAACCAGTCGACCGGTTGGGCGACGGGTCTCACGGTCGGCGGCATCGAGCGGGTGATCGGCTCGGCCTTCAATGACGTGATTGTCGGAACCGATTTTCCCGAATCTATCA
>CALMYO010000085.1 GCA_937873685.1 uncultured Paracoccaceae bacterium | reverse complement strand
CTCGCAGCCGGCGCGGGCCGCCGCCGACATCGCGGCCGACGCGGAAGCGGCGCAGCGCGAGGCCCGTTGCGGCTCCAACGGCCGGCCGGGCGGTTCGCGCAACGGCGCGGGTGGCAACCGTCCGAAGCACGGCGGCAAGCCGCATGGCCGCGAGGGCGATGCGGCGCAGGGCGAGGAGCGCGATGCCAGTCACGGCCCGTCGCGCCGCCGCCGCGCCAAGCCGTTCGGCGCCGCGCCTTCCGGCAAGGGCGCGACGGCGCAGGCCAAGGCCGGCGGCGAGGGTTTCCGCAATCGGCGCGATGACAACGCTGTTGCCGCCGATCGTCCGGCCCGCGGCCATGCCGCTCCGGCCAGCCGCGACGAGGCTCCGCGCAAGGATGGCGCGCCGCGCAAGCGCGGCCGTTACAACCGCCCGAAGCGCGCCAAGCGCGCGGCGTAAACGAAAAGGCGCCCTTTCCTCCCCTTGCAAGCTTCGCGATTCACATATTTCGAAGACGGCGTGTTTTCGCCATTTACCCCCCTCTGTCCTGCCGGACATCTCCCCCGCAAGGGGGGAGAATGGCTCCGACGCGAACGTCTTCGCCCGCCTTGCGACGGTTGCGCCAAGCGCAAACGGTTCGAAGTGAGGCGCCAAGCGACCCGCGATCCATTCTCCCCCCTTGCGGGGGAGATGTTCGGCAGGACAGAGGGGGGGTGTCGAAACGGGATGTGTGAATATCCTGGCCTCAAGGGGGAGGGAATGGTGTCCGGTCGAGGCGTCAACGGCAGCGCATGCGTCCTCCTCATGTGAGCGTGGCGATTCTGCGCGCAAGCAACCCGATAGATCACGTGCTTACATCTGCGCCAGCAGCGCCAATGCGGCGGCGCAGATTGTCCACGCGATCGCGTTGAAACGGCCATTCCAGGAAAACGCCAGCGTCGACACCGGCCAGCCTGTGGTGCGTGCAAGGATCAGGTTGGTCGCGCCGAACGGCGAGGCGGTGAGGTTCAGCGCCCAGCCCATCACCAGCGAAAGCGCCAGCAGGTTCGGGTCGATCGCCGCGCCAAACGCCTTCGACAACAGCGCACCGATAAAGGTGACCGTCAGCATTGGCGGCAGGCCGAGCGACGACACGGCCGGAATCAGCGTCAGCACGCCAAGATAGAGCGCAAGCGGCGGCACGCTGTCCGCCGGAAGATGCGTCGTCAGCGCCTCCACGGGAACCGTTCCGGCCAGCACCGTGCCGACGAATCCGGCCAGCGCCAACGTCACCGCTTCGGGGCTGCCCTGCGGCAGGGCGTTGCGATAGAGCCCTGTCAGCGCGGTGCGCAGGCCGTCGCCGCCGCGTCCCGCCATGTGTTGAGCCACGATCCAGGCGATCGTTGCCGGCGCAGCCGACAGCATGATCCCGTCGACCAGCGAACGTCCGGTGAGCAACGCGGCGCTGGCCGCCGTAGCGGCAAGCACGACATAGATCAGCGCCAGGCGACGAATTTCGCGCATCGGCGCTGGTCCGGCATCGCGCGACGCTGACGGACCCGAAAGGCCGAGCCTTCGCCGCGCCGCCTGCCCGGTGAAACGGTCCTCCACCCAGCCGGCCGCGACAACGCTGAACGCGACTGCCGCGCCTGCGGCCGCCACGGCGCCTGCGCGCGCGCCCGACACCACCGCCACGGCCACCACCTGGCCGATCGAGGTTGGCGCCCACAGGATGAACCAGGAAAAGCCGCGCGCCAAAGCCGAAAGCTGGCGTTGCTCGCGCAGCTGCGTCAGTGCCGCCCCGTCCGCGCCTGCACTGGCGCGCGCGCCGCGCTGCACCAGCGGCGCCAGCAGCGACAACGCGCCGAAATTCAGCACCACGCCCATGGCATGGCCGCCGGCGGCGATCGCGATGTAACGTCGCCCCGGCGGCTGGCGGGTGAGAAACCGCCCGACCTCAAGCACCGATTGCGAGGTCATGGCGGCGGCGCGGAGCAGCGACAGCAGCGCAATAAACGCGCCGAGATAGGCAGCGCGCTCCGCGGCGCGCCACAGCAGCGTTTGCGGGTCCGGCGCAAAGGCGAGCGCAATCACGAATGCGCAGGCCGCCATCGCAAGCAGATAGCGCTCGCGCAGCCGCAGCGCAGGAAGCTCCAATGCCAGGAACAGGCCGAGTAACGCGGCCGCGGGAACCGCCAGCGCCTGGCTTGGCCAGGCAGCGGCAAGCGCGGCAAACAGGCACATTCCCGCCAGGGTCAATCGTGCGGCCCCGGTACGTGCGTCTCCTGGTGAGTTCATGCGTGGGTTGTTCCCGCCAATCTGGTGCGGCGTCTCTCGCGCCAGTTCCAACCGTTGCGCCGCATTGTCAAGCGGCCGTGGGGTGTTGCCGGACGGGCGAATTCGACACATGCAAGCGGGTTGATGCAGAGGCAGCGAATTCCGGGGCCAAGCGCGACCAGCTACGCAGACCGCGTTCAAGGCCGGGTGTTGCGGTGCGCTTGCGGCTTGGCTGGACGGTTGATCGTGTGGGCGCTTTTCCCACCCTTGAAAGAGGAGGGTGGTTGCGAAGCGGTCGGTTGGGATTGCTCTGGATGGACAAACAATCCCGGTCGATACACCTCAACGATCGCTTCTCGATCACCTCCCCATGAAGGAGCAGGTCGAAGCCCTGTCACCCGACAATGCGCCTACCTGCCCCGAACGTTGCGCATAGCGGGACACGTCTCGCAACGAGGGCAGAGGTGTGCGCTGTGAACCCGGGCTTTGTGTCGGGTCCAGATCCCGACTGCCGCGCTTCTCGAATTCGGGCCCGGGGACAAGTGTCGGGTTGGGTCGGGCAGGCGAGGCCGTAAATCGCGGCGCTTTCGTCGCCGCGCGTTGCGGAGTGAAGCCGGGAAAGGGGCAGACTCCAATCGACCGCACTTCATCCAGCCGACTGGCAATTGCCATGCGCCTGGCCTATGAGATTGTTCGGAAAACGCCCTAAACCGATTGAAACCTTACCGGAACACCCGCCATGACCGAAGCTTTCACAGCCGCTCTCGCCGTGCTGAACCGGCATGTCGAAGCCCTTGCCGGCATGGACATGCGCAAAGCGTTTGCCGCCGATCCCGGCCGGTTCGCCCGCCATTCTCTCAACTTCGACGACCTGCTGCTCGACTGGTCGAAATGCCGCGTGGCCGATGAAACCCTGCCGCTCCTGCTCGACCTTGCCCGCGCGGCGAAGCTGGAATCGCGGCGCGACGCAATGTTGTCCGGCGAGAAGATAAACACCACCGAGGATCGTGCGGTGCTGCATACCGCACTGCGCAACCGCTCCGGCCGGCCGGTGCTGGTGGACGGCGCGGACGTGATGGGCGACGTGCGCGCCGTGCTCGCCCGCATGGCGGAATTCGCCAACGCGATCCGCTCAGGCGCGGTGCGGGGCGCGACCGGAAAGGCGTTCACCGATATCGTCAACATCGGCATCGGCGGCTCCGATCTCGGCCCGGCGATGGCGACGCGGGCGCTGTCGCCGTTCCATGACGGCCCGCGCTGCCATTTCGTCGCCAATGTCGACGCCGCAGACATCGCCGACACGCTGGCCGGGCTCGATCCGGCGACGACGCTGGTCATCGTCGCGTCGAAGACCTTCACCACCATCGAGACCATGACCAATGCCGCGACTGCGCGCGCCTGGATCGTCGATGCGCTCGGAGAGGCGGCGGTCAACGCGCATTTTGCCGCCGTGTCGACGGCGCTGGACAAGGTTGCCGCCTTCGGCATCGACGAGGCGCGCGTGTTCGGCTTCTGGGATTGGGTCGGCGGGCGCTATTCGGTCTGGTCGGCGATCGGCCTGTCGCTGATGATCGCGATCGGGCCCGACGATTTCGGCCGCTTCCTTGACGGCGCTTTCGCCATGGACGAGCATTTCCGCACCGCGCCGCTCGGTGAAAACCTGCCGGTCGTGCTCGGCCTCATCGGCTACCTGCACCGCGCGGTCTGCGGTTATCCCAGCCGGGCGGTCATTCCCTACGACCAGCGGCTTTCGCGCCTTCCGGCCTATTTGCAGCAACTCGACATGGAATCGAACGGCAAGGGCGTGCGTGTCGACGGCGCGCCGGTTGCCACCGCCACCGGGCCGGTGGTCTGGGGCGAACCGGGCACCAACGGCCAGCACGCCTTCTTCCAGCTGCTGCACCAGGGCACCGACATCGTGCCCGTCGAGTTCATCGTGGCTGCGAAGGGGCACGAGCTGCATCTCGCCCACCAGCACGCCATGCTGCTCGCCAACTGCTTCGCCCAGTCGGAGGCCTTGATGAAGGGCCGCACGCTGGCCGAGGCGAAGGCGCAGTTGATGGCGAAGGGCATGGAAGCGGCGCGCGCGGCCGAACTTGCGCCGCACCGGGTGTTTTCCGGCAACCGGCCGTCGATCACCATCCTGTACCAGCGCCTCGATCCCTTCGCGCTCGGACGGCTGATCGCGCTCTACGAGCACCGGGTGTTCGTCGAGGCGCAGCTGTTCGGCATCAATGCCTTCGACCAGTGGGGCGTGGAACTCGGCAAGGAACTGGCGACCGGGCTGCTGCCGCTAGTGGAAACCGGGGCCGGGCTGGCCGACCATGATTCTTCGACAGCCGGGCTGGTGCAAAGGGCGCGGGCGTTGGCCGGTCACTGACAGAAAACGCCTCAGAGTGTCTGTGATGACCAAGCCACGTTTTCCTGCCATGGCTTTCCTTTCTTGAGGAGTGCGCTGGCGAGGATGACGAGCTTTCGCATTATTGCTGTGATGGCCTGTTTCGGGGCCTTTCCAGCGGCGCCGGGTTGTTTGTATTTCGCCTTGAGATCGGGGTTGTATCGCATGGCGACGAGGGCCGGCATGTAGAGCGCCTGGCGGACCTGCTTTCGCCCGCCCTGGACTAAGGCCTTTCCTTTCCACTGCCCCGATTGCCGTGCGATGGGGGCAAGCCCTGCGAGCGCTGCGGCCTGCTTCTCGTCAAGGCTTCCCAGTTCCGGCATCTCGATCACGAGCATGGCGGCTGTGACGGCAGCGATGCCCGGAATGGAGATGAGGATCGCGAAGCGCTCGGCGAGGGTGGCGTTGCTCTTGATGAGAGTCTGACTCAAAAAGAATCCCACGATTTCAAGCCCTTGCGAGGCGTCTGGTGAGCAGGCGGATGTGGGCGATC
>CALMYO010000084.1 GCA_937873685.1 uncultured Paracoccaceae bacterium | reverse complement strand
GCCGAAACGAAAAATCCCTGCCACCAAACTGTTCCAATTTGTTCGAACAACGCTCTAAGGGAAGCGATGATCCGGATGGAAATGGCCGTTTCGCGTATGCGCATCACCCCCACCCCTTCCGGGGCGAGACCGACGGCTCGCCATTCTTTCGGACCCCCTCAAGGGGCAATGGGGAAGTGCTCATTCGCGTCGTCATCCCGGGGCTTGTCCCCGGGATCCAAATCAACGGGCTCTTTGGGTCCCGGGGACAAGCCCCGGGATGACGATCGCACTGGCAGCGCGGGGCGCGCAAGCCTCTCGCCCGGCACGAAACCGCACCGGCGACACCCATGATCGACGGACGCTACTTCCCGCCCGGCCAGTCCCGCGCCATTCCCGCGCGGATATCCGGCAACCGGCTGGCGGTGGTCCTGGAGGCCGAGGGCGAAGCGCCGCGGCGGCTCGACCTCGTCTCGGTGACGGAGCCGCTCGGCAGCGTGCCGCGCAAGTTCAATTTCTCTGATGGCAGCGTGTTCGAAGCGGCCTCGGGCGCCAATGTCGATGCCTTCATGGGAAGCGGCGCCAGCTTCTTTGCCCGTCTGACGCGGCTGGAAGGGCATCGCGGATTTGTTGTCGTGGCGGTGTTTCTCACGATTCCGGCCGTTGCCGGATTCCCGCGCTGGGGCCTTCCCGCCGTCGCCTGGGGTGCATCCGAAGTGACGCCGGGAGTGGTGCTGGAGGCGATGGACTATGGCGCGACCGACACGGTCGACCGCGTGTTCTTCTCGCCAAGCGCATTGACGCCGCAGCGCCAGCAGGAACTGCGCGCCATGTTCGACGAGTTGGCCACGATCTCCGGACAGGTGAGCCCGCCGCTTTCGCTGCATTTTCGCGCCAGCCCGGTGATCGGGCCGAACGCCTTTGCGCTGCCTGGCGGCACGGTGATCCTGACCGACGAGCTGGTCGAGATCGCCCGCCACGACGACGAGATCGCCGGTGTGCTGGCGCATGAGATCGGCCATGTGCAGGGCCGGCACGGGCTGCGCCAGATCTACCAGGCGCTCGGCCTGGCAATGATGATCACCGTGGTGGTGGGCGACGCCAGCCAGCTGATCGACAATGTTGTTGCGCAGGCGAGCGCGCTACAGACCATCGCCTATACCCGCGCCTTCGAGGCCGATGCCGATGCGCGCTCGGTTGCGATCATGGTCAAGGCCGGGCGCAACCCCGTCGCCTTCGTCGACCTGCTCGACCGCATTGTATCGGACATGGCGAAGCGCGGCATGGGCGACGAGGCGAGCGGCAAGAAGACCGGCTGGCTTTCCACCCATCCCGGCACGCAAGACCGCCGCGCCGAGGTGGAGCGGCTGGCGCGGCAATCGGGGTGGAAGTAGCGGCGCTGTAAAAACGACACGTCACGCGCCATCCCGTCGCTTGCCGGATATCGGCGCGCGGGCCATACCGTCCATCATTGGCTCGAAAAGCGGCGCGTGGCGCCGGCGGCAAGACCCTGACAGGAGCAGACAATGGCGGAAACCTTCGATTGCGTGATCATCGGCGCGGGCGTGATCGGCGCGTGCACGGCGTTCGAACTGGCGAAAAAGGGGTATCGCACGCTGTCGGTCGACAAGGGGCCGGAGGCCGGTTACGGCTCCACCTCGGCCTCCTGCGCCATCATCCGCACCTATTATTCCGCCTTCGAGACCTGCGCCATCGCCTATGAGGGCTGGCACTACTGGAAGGACTGGGCGAACTACATCGGCGTCGCCGACGAGCAGGGGCTGATCGCCTACAACAATTGCGGCTGCCTGGTGATCAAGACCGAGCATAACCACCACCTTTCCAAGGTCTGCGCGATGATGGACCGGCTTGGCTGCCCTTGGGAGGATGTGCCGGTGTCGCAGATCGGCCGTTACCTGCCGGGCGCCGACACGCAAGCCTATTACCCGGCCAAGAGCCTCGATGACGACGGATTCGGCGAGCCGACCGGGCCGTCTATCGCCGGGGCCGTGTTCTTCCCGCGCGGCGGCTATGTCAACGACCCGAAGCTTTCGGCCCACAACGCGCAGCGCGCGGCCGAAGCGCACGGAGCGACGTTCCGCTTCAACGTGGCGGTGACGCGCATCCTCACCGAAAACGGCCGGGTGAAGGGCGTGGAACTCTCCGATGGCTCGACCATCCATGCGCCGGTGGTGGTGAATGTCGCCGGGCCGCATTCCTCCAGGATCAATGAAATGGCCGGGGTGGCCGAGGCGATGCGGCTTTCCACCCGGGCGCTGCGCCACGAGGTGGCGCATGTGCGTGCGCCCGAAGGCATGACCGACGAAAACGGCGTCATCCTCTCCGACAGCGACATCCAGGGCTACACAAGGCCGGAACGCGGCGGCAACCTGCTGATCGGCTCGGAAGATCCGGAATGCGACGGCCACGAATGGGTGGACGACCCGGACAATTACGACCTCAACTTCTCCACCCAGTGGCGCACCATGGTGATGCGCACCGGCCAGCGCCTGCCCGGCCTCGGCATTCCGGATACGGCGCGCGGCGTGGTCTCGCTCTACGACGTTTCGCAGGACTGGATGCCGATCTACGATTGCTCGTCACTGCCTGGCTTCTACATGGCCTGCGGCACTTCCGGCAACCAATTCAAGAACGCGCCGGTTGCCGGCAAGATCATGACCGCGATCATCGAAGCCTGCGAAAACGGCCACAACCACGACGCCGACCCGGTTAAGCTGAAGCTTGAGCATATCGGGCACGAGATCTCGCTCGGGTTCTTTTCGCGGAACCGCGAGGTGAACAAGGAGTCGAGTTTTTCAGTGATTGGGTGAGATTCCCGGTCAGGGTCAGTTGCCGTGGTTGCTTCGTCTGGCCATTTTCGGGCATGGCCGATGACCCACGCATCCGGTCGCCACTCACGGCGCCGATCGCCCCGTTTCCGGACGTGTGATTCCAATCGATCCCGGAGGCAAGCAGAAAAGCCGGTTACGAATGCGCATGGCTGTCCTCATCCACTCACTTTGGTGAGCCCTGATTGCATGTCACGCGGCAGTCCCCCCAAACCGTTTTCATGGTCGCGGCTGTCGCACAAAGGCCATCAAACCGATCCATCGGCAGGGTTCGTGAATCGGCGCTTTGAAAGGGGCAAATGCAATGGCGGCTGAGGGACCATCGCAGGGCATCAACATCGCAAACGCGCCGTCGCCCTATTCCAACAGCTACATGGCGCTCGACCTGATGAAAGGGCACGATGGCTGGTTCTACCATGCAAATGGTACCGACCATGAGGCGACCGCCGACCAACTCAACTATGACGAACGTGGCTGGCCGACATCGCTGCCGGTGATCGACGGCGCTGCGACCGGCATTTGGGCGAACGTTTTCTACAGTAACGTTTATCCCGCAACGCGCTTCATCCTCGAATGGGACGGCAAGGGCTCGGTCGTTCCGTTCCAGGACTACACGGTCATCGACGGGAACCATGTCCTGATCGAGTACGAGGCGGATTATGTCGACGATTCCGGCGCGCCGACCCGTGACGGCATTACGATCTTCATCGAGGAAAGCGATTCCGACGGAACCGGAGACTACGTCCGCAATATCAAGCTCTACCGGGAGGACGATGTCGACCTGATCGCCGCAGGCGAACGGTTCCGCCCCGAGTGGATCAACGCCATCGACGATTTCCGGATGATCCGGACCCACGACTTTCAGTATACGAATTTCCCTCAAACGGTGGATTGGACCCGCAACGTCCATTCCGCCGACCAGGCCGTCTGGGGCGTCGAAGGGCGCGGCGTGCCCTACGAGATCTTCGTCGATCTCGCCAACGAAATCCGGTCCGACCTTTGGGTCAACATGCCGCACACGGCAAGTGAAGGTTACCTGCGGGCTGCTGCTGAATACCTCAAGGCAAATCTGGACCCGGACTTAAAATTACAGGTGGAATTCTCCAACGAATACTTCACGACAATCTTCGACCAGTATGCGTTCTTCGTCGCTGGCGGCGAGGCTGCCTTTGGCGCAGCGCCGCATGCCGCTGCGCAGTTCTATGCCACGCAAGCCGTGCGGACAGCGAAGATATTCGACTCGGTCTTTGCCGAAGACCCGGATCGGGTGAAGATCGTGGTGACGACAGACAGCGCGAGTTTTCTCAGCGATGAGGCTCGGACTCTGCTGACCGCGCCTGCCGCCGTTGCCGCCGGAGGAACTGCGCCCATCGCAGCCGGGATCGATGTGCTCGGGACTGACGGCTATCTGTCCTGGTGGACCCCAGATATCGGTGAAGAGATCCTCGGGTGGATGGAGGATGCGGATGGCGGGTTCGGCGCGGCGCGGGACTATCTACTCGATCAGCTTTTCACGGACCTCGTACCATCCTGGCAGGCGGGCCGGGCGCTGGCCGACGAGTTTGGGCTTGAATTCCAGATTTACGAGGGCGGGACGCTCCTGTTGAACGGTAGCGACTATGCGGCTGCCGATCCGCGCCTTACGGATTTCGCCCTTTCGTTCAGCAACTCCGCCGAGGCCGCCGCACTCTACGATACGATGCTGGCGGAATGGGCGAAGGTCGGCTCGGGGCCGTTCATGTGGTACTCGGATACCGGCGCGCCAGGTCCCTGGGGGTACTACGGGCATTTCGATCCCGTGACGTTTGCCCCCTCGCCACGAGGCCTGGAGATCATGCAGGACAACGCCGAAAGGCCCGCATGGTGGGACGGTGACGACCGCCCGGCGACGAACTGGGCGAACGGCGACTTTGCGGCTGGAACGTCCGGAAACGACGGGATACAGGGGACAGCCTATGGCGACCGGATCTACGGGCTGTACGGCGACGATACGCTGACCGGCAACGCAAGCGCCGACACCCTGATCGGCGGCAAGGGCAACGACACGCTCGACGGCGGCGCCAACCCCGAACTCGGCCAGCCCGGCGCACAGGGCGACATCATGCTCGGCGGCGAGGGGAACGACACCTACATGGTCGATTCCGGCCTCGACCTGGTCGACGAGGGCTTCGTGTTTCCCGGCTACGGCTTCGGCGGGTTCGACCCTATCATTCCCACCCCCGATTTCTTCTGGGAGACGCAAAACGCCGGTGAAATCCCGCGCGTTTCGGAAGAGGGGAGCGAAATCCGCGGCGATGGCGTCACCATCGTCGGCGGCGTGTTCAACAACACGCTGGAGGGCCATTCCGGCACCGACATCGCGTTCGGGCGTGGTGGGTCGGACACCTATCGCCTCGGCGACGGGGTCGATTTCATGAGCCTGTCGACGCTCGGCCTGACCGACGAAAACGCCTATGCCGGCGTCGACGGCGTCAACACGGTGATCGTCGAACAGCGGACCATTGGCGCATTTTCCTATGACATCGTGTTCGAATTCGAGACCGGCAAGGACCGGCTGGACGTCTCCGATTACGCGGACGCCAACAGCCTCGCTTCGGGCGCTGATGTGATCGCCCGCGCAGTCGATGACGGGGCGGGCAATGTCTACATCCCGCTCGGCGACGGTCTGGATTATCTCTACCTCGTCGGCGTGGTGAAGGCGCAGTTGCTGGCGGGCGACTTCGTAGTGTGACCGTGGATTGTCACAAAAGTTATACTTGAATTGATGTGAAAACGCCTCCTATACTCGCGCTATTCATGCATTCCGGATTGTCGGCTGTTGTTACTGGAAGCGAGGCAGGCGATGGCGAATTTTGTTCCGTTCGGTGCGGTGACGATTCCGCATCAGGATCTCGACCAGGCGCAGTGGCAAGGCGATGTGGCGGGGCTATCGAATGGCCGCTTCGTCGCCGTGTGGCGCGACGACCGCGGCGTGAACGATCCGCTGCCGGACAATCCGACGCCGGAGCAGATCCAGGCCTCCATCGACAACACCACGCAGATCTACGCGCGGCTTCATGCGGCATCCGGCGTGCCGATCGGCGACGAATTCGTCGTCAACAGCAACCAAACCGCCACCCAGGAACTGCCGAAGGTGGCGGCCCGCGCCGATGGCGGCTATTCGGTCATTTGGCAGGCTTCCGCTCCCGGTGCGACTGCGCCCGACCAGTCCGGATTCTCGGTGCGCATGGCGAGCTTCAACACCAACGGCACGCTTGTCGGCGTGGAGCAACAGGTCAATGTCACCGAGGCTGGCGACCAGAATACGCCCGCGCTGGCGGCGCTAACCGATGGGCGGATGATCGCGGCCTGGTCGAGTTTCGACGGGACCAAAACCGTGCTGCACGGCCGGCTGATCGGAACCGACGGCACGCCGGCTGGCGGTGAAATTGCCATCAGCACGTCCGCAGCTTACGACCACTCCGGCGTCAAGTTGGCGGGACTTGCCGATGGCGGGTTTGCCGCCGCCTGGAGGGCCGACCCGCTCAGCGACCCGCTTCTGGAAGCCGGGCTGTTCCTGCGGCTGTTCGGCGCGGATGGTTCGGCGCGCACCGGCGAAGTTCCGATCGCGTCCGACCAGATCGAAACCGAGGTCGTTGTCGCCCAGCTGACCGGCGGCGACATTGTAGCGGTGTGGACTTCGGGAAGTGGCTTTCCGCCGACCTTCATCCTGAGGGGCAGGGTTTTTGACAAGGATGGCGCGCCGAAAGGCGAGCCGTTCCCTGTGGCGGACTGGACTTCGCCGTTCGGCGAGGGCGGATTGGGCGGCGACCAGAACGACCCGGCGATCCAGCCGCTGGCCGATGGCGGTTTTGCCGTCGCCTGGACGACAAGTGGCTTTGCCGACGACAGCCCGGTCAGCGTCGTCATGCAGGCATTCGACGCCACAGGCGCGCCCTCCGGTGATATCGTGCGCGTCAATGTGCCGACGGCGGGAAGCCAGGTTGACGCCGCGCTTTCGCTGCTCGCCGACGGTCGTATCGTGACCTCGATCACCGATCTCAGCGCGTCCGTCGATCCGGCATCGCCGGATTTCCAGAATTTCGACAACGTCAACCTGCGTCTTTTCGACCCGCGTGGCGATGGCGCGACCGTGACCGGCAAGGCCGGAGCGGACGACCTCGTGGGTACCAGCGGCGTCGACGTGATCAGCAGCCTCGGCGGCGCCGACACGCTGGATGGCGGCGGCGGCGACGACCGGATCAATGCCGGGGCCGGAGACGATTTCGTGAACGGCGGCGCGGGCAATGACAGCATCGTCGGCGCGGCCGGCTTCGACACGCTGATCGGCGGCGATGGCAACGATACGCTGGATGGCGGGGCAAACCCGGCGACGCAGGGCGACATCATGCTCGGCGGGCTTGGCGACGACGTCTATCATGTCGATTCCGGGCTCGATCTCGTCGACGAGGGCATCGTCTTCGGCGGCGCGGCGGGCGGCGTCGACACGATCTTTTCGCACACGGATTTCTTCTGGGATTTCTACTCGGCCGGCGACGTGCTGGCGATCGCCGCCGATGCGGTGGACGATGGCGGCGACGGCACGACGATCGTCGGTTCGGTCTTCGCCAATTTCATGGTTGGCAATGCCGGCACCAACGTGCTGTTCGGTCGCGGCGGGGCCGATACCTACATCGCTGGCGATGGCATCGATTTCATCTCGCTCGACCCGCTCGGCCTGACCGATGAGAACGCCTATGAAGGGGTCGATGCGCCGAACACGGTTATCGTGCAGCAACGGCAGACGGGCCCGGTGTCCTACGATATCGTGTTCGCGTTCGAACCCGGCAAGGACAAGCTGGATGTTTCGGATTACGGCTTTACTTCGCAAGCTGCTGCTTACGCAACCGGCGTGAACGACGGCACGGGCAATTGCTATTTCGTGCTCGGAGATGGGCTGGATTACCTCTACATCGTCGGCTTGGAAAAGGATGCGCTTTCGGCTGGCGATTTCGTGGTGTGAGGCAAGGCGCGGTTTCGAGACTGGTTGGCGCGCTGACGCAGGAGATGATCGACCGACCGCCTTGACCGGCCATTCCCGCGCCTCAACGTTTCGTGCTAGCGTGGCGCATCGAAAAGGTGCGCCATGGCCGACATCGAAATCACGTCCCGCTTCACCAAACTCGTTTCCGATGTCGAGACGCTCGCCGGGCTGCTTGCCGGCGGTGGCGCGGCATCGTCGCTGGAAACGCTGCTTGCCGAATTCGACCGCGCGTCGCTGACGCTTGTCAGCCTGACGCCCGAACTGATCGAAATCGTCGATGACGGAGGGCGGTTCATTCGCGCCACCGGAATCGGGCTTGGGCCGCTGCCGGCGACTGGCGATCCGATCACCGCGTTTGGCGCGATGTTCGGCGCTGTTCTAGGCGGTACGGCAACCGGGCAATTGACGTCGCTCATCGTCGGCGACGCGACGGCGTCCGCCTTCGAGATCCGGTTTTCTGCAACCGAACTCGTTGTCGGCATCAGCGGGCTGTCCGTCACGGTCAACGGGTTCTTTCCGGCGGATGCAGACGAACTCGGAGCGGTCATCGCACAGGTCGTGTTGGCCGTCACCGATCCGGAACTGGTCGATTTCACGGCGTTTTCCGGCATCGAATTGTCCGGCGGCCGGCTCTCGGTCGGCGCGTTGACGCTGGCGGAGTTCGCGCTCGACGATACCAGCATGACGTTGACGGCGCTCGGCTATGTGGTGCGCGCCACCGGAAAATTTTCCGGCAATGTCGCCGAGGTGCTGGCGGTCTTCCTTGGCGGGGTGGCGACGGATCTGGAATTCGACACGCTGACCGTCGAAACCGCGTCCGGCGCGCCGGTGCTGGCGATCGACGATTTCGACGGGTTCGACGGGCTTGCGCTTGTCTCTGCGCTGATTGCCGGTTCGCCGATTGGCGAAGTGTTGCTCGGTTCGGTCACCGACGACCGTTTCGTCTCCGAGGTCGCGCTGCCGCTGCCGCTGCATTTCATCGGCAATGGCGGGGCGGACGAGGTGCGGCTGGCGGACAATGGCGGATCGGATACGGTGGAACATGAAAGTTTCCTGCCCGGCCAGGCCACCTACGCGCTCGGCGCCGGCGACGCCGACAGTCTGGTCTTCACCACCTTCGAAGCCGCCATACCGGCGCCGGGGATGGCGGCCTACACGATCGGACTGGAGGGCGAGGATTTCGTTATCCGCCGGGCGGGCGAGCCGGGCAGCGGCTCGGTGCGGCTGGTCGACCAGCTCGTCACCTCGAATGTCGAGGTGCTGCAATTCGGCGGCGATGTCATCGACCTTGTTGGCGAGATGGGCGGCGCGGACGGAGAAACCGTGAATCGCTCCGATGCTTCGGTCAGCGTCGTCTTCGACGGGCTGGACGGCGGCGACACCCTGACCGGCGGTTCGGGGCGCGCCCGTTTTTAAGGGGCGGCGGGCAAAGGTGTGATTGCTGGGGGCGGGGGGCACCACCTGCGGACCCGGGGGGCCGATGATGACATGCTGGCCGGCGGCGACGGTGACGACGACCTCAACGGCGGCGAAGGGTTCGACGCGCTGCTCGGCGGGGCGGCCAACGATACGCTCGACGGTGGGACGAACCCGCTGCTGCAAGGCGACATCCTGCTCGGCGGCGAGGGCGACGATACATATGTCGTTGATTCCGGCCTCGATCTCGTCGACGAAGGCTTCCTGTTTGCCGATGCCGGGTTCGGCGGTCACGACACGATCCTGAGCAAAAGCGACTTTTTCTGGGACATCTACGGCGTCGGCGAAACGCTTGCCGTGTCGCGCGATGCACCGGGCCTCGCCACGATCATCGGCGGGGTGAACGACAACACCTTTGCCGGCCATGCGGGCAGCGACATTGTCTTCGGCCGCGGCGGTTCTGACGTGTTCCCAACCCGCGGCGACACAGGCCGGGTTTCGCTGTCGCCGCCCCGAGGCCCGGCCGCCCGGCCGGGCGCCCCCCCCC
>CALMYO010000083.1 GCA_937873685.1 uncultured Paracoccaceae bacterium | reverse complement strand
TTCGCGGGTGGCGGGGTGCGGAAGCTTTTTTCGGGGAGCGGGATGTTGCCGGTTGTGCCTGGGTGCGCATAGACCGCCGGGCCGATGAACAGGCGCGACGAGCCGATAATCTGCGGAATGATGTAATCGCCGAGTGTCAGCGAAAACGTGAAGATGGACCCGGCGACGACGCCCGGCATCGCAAGCGGAATGACTACATGGCGCAAGGTCTGGCGCGGCGCGGCGCCGAGATCGCCGGAGGCCTCGGTCAGGCTTGCCGGAACCCGCTCCAGCGCCGCCTGCATCGGCAGGATCATGAACGGCAGCCACACATAGAGGAAAATGAGGAACGTGCCGGTGCTGCTGACCGAAAGCGAATTGCCGCCGACGACCGGCAGCGCCAGCCAGCCGTCGAGCAGGAATGTCAGGTGCAACTTGTCGAACAGCCAGGTGAGAATGCCTTCCTTGGCGAGGATCAGCTTCCAGGCGTAGACCTTAACAAGGTAGCTCGACCACAGCGGCAGCATGACACCGAGATAGAACAACGCCTTCCAGCCGCCGCGCGCGTAACGGGCCGCGAACCATGCGACGGGAAACGCGACGACAATCGCGGCGATCGTCACCAGCGCCGCCATGGTGACCGTGCGGGCGATGATGTCGAGATTGGCGGGAATGAACAGTTCGCCATAGGTCTTCAGCGTCAGTTCGTGCTTCACCATCCCGGAGAATTCGTCGATCGAAAAGAAGCTCTGGGCGAGCAGCGCCAGCAGCGAGCCGATGTAGACGACGCCGAGCCAGGCGAGGGGCGGCGCGAGCAACACCGCCAGCAGCAACGACGGCCGCCTCCACAGCGCATCGGCCAACGCGCCGAGCATGCCGCCATGCGGTGGCAGGATCGCCGGGCTGGCGGTTGCCAACGTCATCCCTCGTCCTCCATCACGTGCAGGTGCTCGCGGTTGAAGGTCAGCATCACCGTTTCGCCTTCCTGTGGCACGGCGCCGCCGGATGTCACCAGCGCGTTGAGGCGCAATCCGCCGGTATCGAGGCCGACCTTCGTGCTGGCGCCGAGATAATGCAGCGAGACGACGCGCGCCGGCACGCCGTCGCCGCTGGTCGACTTGGCAATGCGTATCGCCTCCGGGCGCAGGCTGCCCCAACGGTTCTGGCCGGAGGATCGCTTGACAAACTCGGGCGGCAACACGTTGGAGGAGCCGACGAAATCCGCCACGAAGCGGGTCGCCGGCTTGCGATAGACCTCCTGCGGCGCGCCGACCTGACGGATGCGGCCGTGGTCGAATACCGCGACGCGATCGGCCATCGACAACGCTTCGCCCTGGTCATGGGTGACGAAGACGAAGGTGATGCCGAGGCCGCGTTGCAGGCTTTTCAGTTCCTCCTGCATCTGTTCGCGCAACTTGAGGTCGAGCGCGCCGAGCGGTTCGTCCAGCAACAGGACTTTCGGCCGGTTGACGAGCGCGCGCGCAAGCGCGACGCGCTGGCGCTGGCCGCCGGAAAGCTGCGCCGGCTTGCGTGCGCCATAGCCGGGCAACTTCACCAGTTCCAGCGCCTCGGTCGCTGCGCGAAGCCGCTCGGTGCGGCCGACGCCGCGGATCATCAGGCCGTAGGCGACATTGTCGGCGACGTTCAGATGCGGGAACAGCGCATAGTCCTGAAACACCGTGTTGACGTTGCGCCGCCACGGGGGCACGCCCTCGGCCGTCTCGCCGAAAATCTCGATATGACCGGATGTCGGCTGTTCGAAGCCGGCGATCAGGCGCAGGCATGTCGTCTTGCCCGAGCCGGACGGCCCAAGCATGGCGAAGAATTCGCCTTCGGCAATCTCCAGGTCGACGCCGTCGACGGCTTTCACCGCGCCGAAATGACGGGAGACATTGGCGAAGGAGACGGCTGAAGTCATGCCGCGCCCTCAACTCGCCCGAGCGCCAGCCGGGCAAATGCGTTCACCATGTCGTCGTCGACTACAACCGTAGTCGGAATGGCGGATTCTATAGATGCGACGATCTCTTCGCGCGGGCCAAGCCGCCAGTCGGCGTCAGAGTAGAACTGGTCCAACTGCTGTTGGCGATGCCGCTCGTCGTTGAAGCTGCGGACGAGCATGTAGCGATCCGGGCGCTCGTGCGATGGTCCGAACGCCAGAACATCGATTCCGTGGCGCCTTTGCATGGGAACGCTGATGACAGTCATGATTTCATGGAACCTTTCGCCCGATCCGGGCTTGAGGATGTAGCTGAGGATCTCGACAGTCCGCATCGACCAAGGGTTTTAGCCCCCCCCCTCGCAAGGCCTTCGTATACGGCGGCCCAAAGGACCGCCGCCGAAATCCCTGCCCAATCGCGCTTTCCGCCGGGCGACGGGTGCACTCGCCCGGCCAGTCCCTGCGTCTACCGGCCGCCGATCACGCCGATATAGTCCGACACCCAGCGATAGTAGGGCACGCAGGCATCGTTCTGGCTCGCGCACTTGGTGGTCGGCGTCGTCCAGAAGCGGATCTTGTCGAAATCGTCGAGGCCGTTGGCAGTGCAGCCTTCCGCCGTCTGCATGCCGCGCCCGTCGGTGCAGGCCGCGGGGACGGACGGGTTGGCGCCGAACCACACCGAAAGGTCCGATTGCAGGTTGGATGACAGCTGGTGTTCGAACCACATGTAGGCGCAGTTCGGGTTGGCGGCATCGACATGCATCATGGTGGTGTCGGCCCAGCCGGTGGCGCCCTCGACCGGGATGACCGAGGCGACCGGCGCGCCGCCCGACTTCAGGATGTTGACCTGAAACGGCCAGGAACCGGATGCGACGACGCCTTCGTTCTTGAAATCGTCCATCTGGATGAAGGCGTCATGCCAGTAGCGGCCGACCAGCGTGCGCTGCTGACGCAGAAGGTCGAGGGCGGCCTTGTACTGGTCCTCGTTAAGTTCGTAAGGGCTCTTGATGCCGAGTTCCGGCTTGTGGTGCATCAGGTACTGGGCGGCGTCGGCAACGTGGATCGGCCCGTCATAGGCCTGCACGCGCCCCTTGTTGGATTTGCCGTCGGACAGCGTCATTTCCTCGAACACGACGTTCCACGAGGTCGGCGCTTCCTTGAACACCTCTGTGTTGTACATTAGCACGTTCGGGCCCCACATGTAGGGCACGCCGTAGTGCACGCCGTCGACGGTGTGCCACGGGGCGTTTTTCAGCCGCTCGTCGATCGTGCTCCAGGACGGGACGAGATCGATATTGACCGGCTGGACGCGTTTGCCCGCGATCAGGCGCAAAGAGGCGTCACCCGAAGCGGTGACGAGATCGAAACCGCCCTCGTTCATCAGGGCCACCATCTCGTCGGAGGTGTTGGCGGTTTTGACGTTGACCTTGCAGGAGGTCTTTTCCTCGAACTTGGTCACCCAGTCGAACGCCTTGTCGGTCTCGCCGCGCTCGACATAGCCAGCCCAGGCGACGATGTTCAGCTGGCCTTCGCCGGCGCCGATCGCCGTCAGCATTTCCGCGGCAAGCGCCTGTCCGCCGACGCTCAGCGCCAGCAGCATCGCCGTTCCCGATCTCAGTATCGCTCTCATGCCGAATGCCTCCCTTTTCGTCGCGCAACACGCGCCCGTGACAAACCCGGATTTGGACTTTAGGCGAAAGCCGATGTTTCGCAAATCCATTTGTCAGAATGGCATTATCGGAGATACCGAATGGTCCGGCTGCGGGAAAAGGCGTGGTCCGCGATGCAATCAGCGCTGGCGCGGTGGGCGCGGACCTTGCGCCACAGCAATGAATTCGCGCGCCGGCGCCGACAGCACCGACCCCTTGCGCCAGGCGATGCCGACCTGCACGACGGGCAGCGACCCCGACACGTCCCGGCTTTCGATGCGGTCGCCTTCGAGTGACCAGGGACGGTAGACGAGGTCCGGCAGCAGCGCGACGCCCGCGCCTGTAGCGACGAGGCTGCGCACGGCTTCGACCGAGCGTGTGCGGAAGGCGACGCGTGGGCGCGAACCGAGCGCGCCGAGCAACCGGCTCGTTGCTTCCTCGATTTCGTCAAGGGTCAGCATGATCAGTGGCTCTGTCACGATGTCCTCAAGACTGACGCTCTCGGCCGTGGCAAGGGGATGGCCTAGCGGCAGCCAAAGGCGGTAGGGCGAAACCTCGATGATCTCGGCCTGCAGGGCTGCGCGATCGCGCAGGCTGGAAATCACCATCACCGCCGCATCGAGTTCGCCGCCGATCATCAGGTGTTCGAGATATTCGCCGGTATCCTCGATCGCTGAAACGGTCACATTGGGAAAAGCGCGCCGATACCGCGCGAGAATGTCGGAAAGCACATAGCCGGCGACCAGCGAGGTGACGCCGAGATGAAGCGCGCCGATCTGCGCCCGCGTCTCGCCTGTGAAGGCGCGCCGCGCGTCGGAGACATCGGCGAGGATCGTCGTGGCGTGGCGCAGGAACTGGTGGCCCTTGTGCGTGATCGCCAGACCACGCGCATGGCGCTCGAAAAGCGCAACGCCGAGATCGCCTTCAAGCGCCTTGATCGCCTCGGTTACGGAGGATTGCGAGATCGACAAGCGCTGCGCGGCGCCGGAGACCGAACCCAGTTCGGCCACGGCGACGAAATACTGCAATTGCCGGATGGTGAACGCCACGCGAGGATAACTCCAAAACCCTGCATCGCGCGCCCCGCATTTCCAATAGTCCTCGTCGGCGGCTCGCACCAGAAAAAAGCGTGACGCAACGTTCGATCTGGCGCGAAAACCCGCAAAGGCGTAAACGAGGCCATAACGCAACCGGCAGAAAACCAATGAATCTCCTCGATTTCCCCGGCAGGGCGCACCGTCTGCAATGGCCATTCGGCTCGGCAGAAGTCTGGCCGCTCGGCGGCACGGCGCATCATGTTGCGTTCACCCTCCCGGATGGCCGCACTGTGCGGCCGCTGGCCGAAGCCTCTTGGCATGACGATCCGGCGACCACGGGCGATGAGTCGATCCCGGCGCATCTGCGCTGGCTCGGCGGCGAGTGGCCCTGCGTGCCGTTTGGAAAGACTTCGGCCGATCCGATCGTGCACGGCCACGGCACCGACAATTGCTGGCGGTTCGATGCGGCAGATGACGGCGCGGCGCGCCTGTCGATCGACTATCCCGCCGGTCACGCAATCGCACGGCTTCAGCGGAGCATCGCGTGCGTTGCGGACCGGCCGGCGCTCGATTTCACGCTGACGGTGCATGCACGCGCCGACTTCCGGTTGCCCGTCGGGCTGCACCCGATCGTGCGGTTGCCTGATGCAGGCAAGGGCATCGCACTCGACGCGGCGTTTTCCCATGGCGAGACTTTCCCGGCGGTGTTCGAAACCGCGGTGTCGCGGCTCGCCGTGGGAGGGCGCTTCGGCAGTCTCGGTTCGCTGCCGCTCACTGGCGGCGGCGAGGTTTCGCTGAACGATCTCGCGCACCTTCGCACCGAAGAGGCGGCGCAATTGTTCGGCGTCGACGGGGTGGCGCGGGTGGTTTGGCCGGACGAGGGTTACGCATTGCGGCTTACCTGGGACCCCACGGATTTCCCGACGCTGCTGCTCTGGCTTTCGGCCGGCGGGCGCTTGCACAATCCCTGGGGCGGAAGGTTTCGCGGGCTTGGCGTCGAGCCGCTCGACGCCGTGTTCGAGGCGCCGGATGGCGTCGCGTCGATAGGCGGCGGTCGGCGCTTTTCAGCCGGCGAGGTTTGGTCTACCAGCTACCGGATCGAGGCCGAGGCGCTGTGACGCCCGGCGTTGCCGGTCAGGGAGGAGCGACATGAAACGCAGCCGCGTCAACGAAATCCTGCGCGAGGGCGACGCCTTCATCCGCTCCTTCGGCTACATCATGCCGCCCTTCGCCTATCTCGCCCCCTCGGAAATGCAGGCGCGGGCAGAAGAATTTTCCGGCCTGCGCGCCGCCCGCATGGGCTGGGACATCACCGATTACGGCGAGGGGCGGTTCGATGAACTCGGCCTGTTCCTGTTCACGGTGCGAAACGGCAACGCCGCCGACCTGACCAAGGGAACCGGCATGCTCTATGCCGAAAAGATCATGATCAGCCGCAAGGACCAGCTTTCGCCGATGCACCGCCATTACGTGAAGGCGGAGGACATCATCAACCGCGGCGGCGGCAAGCTGGTGCTGGAATTGTTCATGCCGAATGAGGAAGGGACGATCGACGACACGGCGGAAGTGTTCGTTCCCGTTGACGGGGTGATCCGCAAGCTGCCCGCTGGCGGGTTGCTCAAGCTCGATCCGGGCGAAAGCGTCACGCTGATGCCGGGCGTGTGGCACGCCTTCTGGGGCGAGGGCGGCGACGTGCTGATCGGCGAGGTTTCGACAGTCAACGACGATGTCACCGACAACTGGTTCCGCGAGCCGATCAAGCGCTTCTCCGGCATCGAGGAGGACGAAGCGCCGGTGCACCTGCTGGTGTCGGATTACGACAAGTGGCTGGGGTGAGGGGCGGCGGAATCGGACGAAAAGGTTCGAGCGGTTTGGGGTAGCGTCGCAAAAAGGGGGAGGGAAACTCCCCGTGTTGCAGCGCACCGGATCCAGTTGGCCCGACGCTTGCGCCAGAAGGGCTAGCGCCCTCTACGCGGCTGAGAATGCCAGTTCCGCCACCACCGGCACGTGGTCGGACGGCTTTTCCCACGCCCGCACCGCCTTCTCCACCGAAGCCGAGGCGAGGCGGTTGGCCGCTTCCGGCGAAAGCATCAGGTGGTCGATGCGTATGCCGTTGTTCTTCTGCCATGCGCCGGCCTGGTAATCCCAGAAGGTGTAGACTTTCGCCTCGCCGGTGACGGCGCGCACCGCGTCGGTGAAGCCGAGGTTTTCCAGCCGCCGCAGCGCCTGACGGCTTTCCGGGCGAAACAGCGCATCGCCCTCCCATGCGGCCGGATCGTGGCAATCCCACGGCTGGGGAATGACGTTGTAATCGCCCGCCAGCACCAGCGGCTCTTCCAGCGCCAGCCGGTCTGCGGCAAAGGTTTCGAGGCGCTGCATCCAGCCAAGCTTGTAGGGAAACTTTTCGCTGTCGACCGGGTTGCCGTTCGGCAGGTAAAGCGAGACGACGCGCAACACGCCGCCTTCGACGGAAAACACGCCCTCGATGAAACGGGCCTGCTCGTCTGTCTCGTCGCCCGGCAGGCCGCGCCTCACCTCGTCGAAGCGCAGCTTGGAGAGTATCGCGACTCCGTTGAAGCCCTTCTGGCCATGGGTCTCGACATGGTAGCCGAGCGCCTCGATCTCCAGACGCGGAAACGCCTCGTCGACAGACTTGATTTCCTGCAGGCAGACGATGTCGGGGGCGGATTGGCGCAGCCATTCCAAAAGGTTGTCGATGCGCGCCTTGACGCCGTTGATGTTCCAGGTGGCGATGCGCATGCGGTGCTCCGGCCGGCCGTTCGGGTGCGCGACGATAGCGCAGGGCAGGGGGCGGGGGAAGGGCGGGGGCGGGTTCTCGCTGTCTTGTCATCGGCGCAACGCGCGCGCCGGTGCGTTGCCGCGCTTCGGTGAAGCCGGGCTGTTGGCGAATTGTGCGGGAAGCGGGCGCGTTTTCCGTGCCTTCTGTGTTTTGTAGTTTTGGCGCGGTCCACGCGCCCGCCGGCGTTCTTGCGGCGGGTAACCTGAACATTCGCGTTCAAGACCACAGCCGCCCCGTCCTGGGGGCTCATCACCCAGCCGCGACCGGACGCGACCGGACAGGCGCCGTCTTCCCCGTCCTTTCGCCCGGTGCGCTTCCGGACTTCCCGTGGGGTCGATAGGGCGGAGGATACGTCGGTTTTGGCTTGTGTGGACAAACGGAGTGGTCGATTCCGGCAAGGGGTTGTTCTTGCTCATTGTTCTTATCGAGGAAACATGGGCAAACCGCGTTTCGGCGGCCCGCTTTGCCGCTCCGGGTCGTCATCCCGGGCACAAGCCCCGGGATGACGGCGGACACGTTGGCAGCGCGGAAGGCGTAACGCTTCCCTAACGCTTGTCGGCGACTGTTGCGCAACCTTGAAGCGAGGGCGCGATGCAACGGTTCGGCTGGAAGACATGGGGCGCCGTTGTGCTGGCGCTGTTTGCGGCGTGGGTGGTCTCACAGGTCCTGTGGGGCGGAACGAACTGGAGCCAGCGCCTGACCGTCACCGTCAGCGTCGACGGCAAGCCGGTTTCGGCCTCGGCCGTCACGCGCATCAATGTTCGCGGCGGCGGCAAACCGGTCCTTCCCGATGCCGGCGTCTACTCCTTCAACGTGCGCGGCGAGGCGGTTGCGCTGGAGATTCCCGGCCGTGGCTGGCTGTTTGCGCTGCAAAAGCCCGCGCCGATGTCTCTGGCCGAAGACGCGTTTGACGCCTTCCGGCTCGCCGTCTTCGGTAGCAGGGAACGCTACAGCATGATTCCTGACTACATCGGCCAGACCCTCACGCTGCAGCCGAACAACTATCCCCTGCTGGTGACGTTCGACGATCCGGCGCGGCCGGAGACGGTGAAGCGGGTCGACCCGGCCAATCTCGCCGCCAGCTTCGGCGCGGGCGTGCGGCTCGAAACGATCGCGCTGTCGATCACCGACGAAAAGCCGGCCGACGGTGTTATCGAAAAGGTGCTGCCGTGGCTCGGCAAGTATCCGGGGCCAGTGCTCTGCTCCAAGATAGGAGGACCGATAAGTGAAGCGCCATTTTGCAGTTTAGTACGGCAGGACGATTTCAAAAAAGGGAACTAAAAATGACTTCAAATACGCTTTTTTCTGCCCTGCTTTCGATGGATGATTAAAAAAGCGGGCGAAACCCGGCGTGCAATCGCCCCGCTCTGTCGACTTTGTCTCCTGGGCGAGCCACGGGTCTCGCCCGTCCTTCGGACCCCCCGCAAGGGGGAAGAATGGAGCGCCCCACCGCCGTCGTCATTCTCGCCCTTGTGGCGAGAATCTGCGGCCCAACCCCGGCGCGATGCATCGCCGCGGCGGGCATGCCGTCACAATCGCGGGAGCGATGGATCCTCGGGGCACGTTTGCGCCTGCCTTGCGGACGCTCGCTTGTCCGAGGATGACCGCCGCTTCGTGGCAAACGCTATCGGGATCGGGCGCAAGGTTCCTCTGTTGACGCCGTCATTCCGGGCCCTGTGCCCGGGACCCAAAGTGCTGAAATGCCTTGCGGTTTGGGTCCCGCGGACAAGCTCCGGGACGACGGCGTCAAGGTTTGGAACGAACAAGGCCGGGGAGACTACACCGAAAAACTCGTGCCGCAGCCGCAGCTTGCCACCGCGTTCGGGTTCCTGATCTGGAACGACTGGCCGATCAGGTCGTCGACGAAATCGATCGTCGAACCACCCATGTAGACGAGGGAAAGTGAATCGATCAAAACGGTTGCGCCGTCTTTTTCGATCGCCACATCATCCTCGGCGCGCTCGCTCGTCAGGTCGAATTTATAGGAAAAGCCCGAACAGCCGCCGCCTTCAACCGAGATGCGCAGCGCGTTGGCTTCCTTCTCGTCTGCAAGGATGGCGGCGACGCGTTTTGCCGCGGCGTCGGTCACAACAACATTGGCTTCGGTCATCTTGATCTCCTGTCCGGGTGCAAGGTCCGGCAGAAAACATGCTTCCTGTCATGGCTTCATAGCTATGGTTCGGTTAGAGAAGCGTCAAGGGCGGGCGCATGGCGGCATGGCATGACGGGCGCAGACAGGCAGATCAACAGCATCGGTTTCGGCTTTGGCGAACGCGCGGCCTACGCTTGCGATCCGTGGGCGTCGCGCGGGCGGTTCCAAGGCGAGCGCGCCAGCGCCACGCGCACCGAATTCCAGCGCGACCGCGACCGCATCGTTCATTCCACCGCGTTCCGGCGGCTGAAGCACAAGACGCAGGTGTTCTTCGCCCATGAGGGCGATCACTACCGCACCCGGCTCACCCACACGATCGAGGTGGCGCAGATCGCGCGCGCCCTTGCTCGCGCGCTGAAACTCGATGACGACCTCGCCGAGGCAATCGCGCTGGTGCACGATTTCGGCCACACACCGTTCGGCCATACCGGCGAGGATGCGCTGAACGAGGCGATGGCGGAATTCGGCGGCTTCGATCACAATGCGCAGGCGCTACGCGTCGTGACAAGGCTGGAGCGCCGCTACGCCGAGTTTGACGGGCTGAACCTGACCTGGGAGACGCTGGAAGGGCTGGTCAAGCACAACGGACCTCTGACCGGGCCGCATGCGGGCGCGAAGGGCGCGCCGCAGCCGATCCTCGATTATTGCGAATTGCACGATCTGGAGCTTTCCACCTTCGCCAGCCTCGAAGCACAGGTGGCGGCGATCTCCGACGACATTGCCTACAACACGCACGATATCGACGACGGGTTGCGCGCCGGACTGCTGACGCTGCCGATGCTGCGCGAGGTGCCGTTCCTTGCCGGAATTCTCGATGAAATCGCCGCGCACTACCCGCATCTCGATGCTGTGCGCACCGGCCATGAACTGACCCGCCGCCAGATCACCGCGATGGTGGAGGATGTGATTTCGACCACGCAAGCCAACCTGGCGCGGCTGAAACCGCGGAGCGCTGCGGATGTGCGTCACGCCGGCGAGCCGATCGCGACGTTCTCGGACGCGATGCGCGAGACCGACCGCGTGCTCAAGCGCTTCATGTTCGCCAACATGTATCGCCATGGCGAAGTGATGCGGGTGCGCGCGCAGGCAGAGCGGATCGTGCGCGATCTCTACGACACCTTCATGCGCGCGCCGGAACTGATGCCCGGCGACTGGCAGCCGGGAGCGGCGATGCTGACGCAGGGCAGGCTGGCGCGGCTTGTCGCCGACTACATCGCCGGGATGACCGACAACTATGCGATTGCCGAGCACCGCCGGCTGTTTGACCATACGCCCGATTTGCGATAGCTGGCGCCAACCAGCGTTTTCGACGCATTTCCCGCATTCCCGCGAGATCATGATGAACATCTTCGCCGACTTCCTGAAGCGGATCAGCAGCGCCGTGCAAGCGCTTGGCCTTGAATCGAAATCCGGCGAGCCGCTGCCCTTCGCCCGCATCGGCGTGGAGCCGCCGCGCGATCCGGTCCACGGCGACATCGCCACCAATGCGGCGATGGTGCTGGCGAAACACGCCGGCATGAACCCGCGCGAACTGGCCTCGCGGATCGTCGATGCGCTGAAGGCCGATCCCGACATCGCGGCGGCGGACATCGCCGGACCGGGCTTCATCAACCTGCGGCTCTCGCATGTCTTCTGGGCGCGGTTTCTCGCCGGTGCGCTGGCCGAGGGCGCAGCCTTCGGGCGTTCGCGTATCGGCGAGGGGTGCAAGGTCAATGTCGAGTATGTCTCGGCCAATCCGACCGGGCCGATGCATGTCGGCCATTGCCGCGGCGCGGTGGTCGGCGATGCGCTGGCGAACCTGCTCGCGTTTGCCGGCTATGACGTCACCAAGGAATACTACATCAACGACGCCGGCGCGCAGATCGATGTGCTCGGCCAGTCGGTGTTGCTGCGCTACCGCGAGGCGCTGGGCGAGGAAATTGGCGAGATCCCGTCCGGTCTCTATCCCGGCGATTATCTCGTCCCCGTCGGGCAGGCGCTCGCGGCCGAACATGGCGACGCGCTGTTTGCGATGACGCCGGCGGAGGCGCTCAAGATCGCCAAGGACAAGGCGATCGATGCGATGATGGACCGGATTCGCGACGACCTCGCTCTGCTCAACGTGCATCATGAGGTGTTTTATTCGGAGCGGTCGCTGCATTCCGCCAATGGCGCGAAGATCCAGACCGCGATCAACGAACTCACTTTCAAGGGCCATGTCTATCGCGGCAAGCTGCCGCCGCCGAAGGGCAAGCCGTCGGAGGATTGGGAGGATCGCGAGCAATTGCTGTTCAAGTCGACCGCCGTCGGCGACGATGTCGACCGGCCGCTGGTCAAGTCCGACGGCAGCTACACCTATTTCGCCGCCGACGTCGCCTATTTTGTCGACAAGTTCAACCGCGGCTTCGACGAGATGATCTACGTGCTCGGCGCCGATCATGGCGGCTATGTGAAACGGTTGGAGGCGCTGGCGCGTGCGGTCTCCGGCGACAAGGTGCGGCTGACCGCGCTGCTGTGCAATCTGGTCAAGCTATTCCGCAACGGCGAGCCTGTGAGAATGTCGAAACGCGCTGGCGATTTCGTCACCTTGCGCGAGGTGGTGGAGGAGGTCGGCCGCGATCCTGTGCGGTTCATGATGCTCTACCGCAAGAACGGCGAGCCGCTCGATTTCGATTTCGCCAAGGTGACGGAACAGTCAAAGGACAATCCGGTCTTCTACGTCCAGTATGCCTGTGCGCGGGCGCATTCGGTGATTCGCCAGGCGGCGGAGCAGATGGGCATCCGCACCCTGCCGGCGAATGCGGATTTCAACCTGCTGAGCGACGAAGGCGAACTGGCCCTGATCGCCAAGCTGGCCGAGTATCCGCGCATGATCGAGGCGGCGGCGCTGGCGCAGGAGCCGCATCGCGTCGCATTCTATCTCTACGAACTGGCAAGCCTGCTGCACGCCCAGTGGAATCGCGGCGGCGACAATCCGGAATTACGTTTTCTTAAGGTTAACGATCCACAATCGACTTACGCCAGACTGGGATTGGTGCAGGCTGTGCTCAACGTTCTGACCTCCGGACTTGGCCTTGTCGGGGCCGCGGCGCCGCAGGAAATGCGCTGACAACCTGTCACCTTTTGCCCACAATGCGCTGGCACAAGCGCACGCCTTGCCCTTGCGGGCAGGGCGTTGAGTAAAGGGTGCAGGATAAGGCATGGTCCAGACAACAGCATCGCGTCCGGCGGCAACGGACTACTCGTCCCTCTCGAAGGATGATCCGCTCTACGAGCTTTCGCGGATTGTCGATTTCGGCCTGCCCGAACCGAAAGCGCCTGCGCCCCAGCCCCAGCGCGTCCCGGCAAACGCGCCCGCGCCGGAAGTCAGGTACGCGCCTGCCGCGCCTGCGCGTCGTTCGCTGGCGACGCCGCTCGCGCCGGAGCAGCCGGGTAGCGCGCCGCCCTCCGTTTCGTCGCCAAACGGCGCAGTGCAAGCGCCCGGCCGGCATCTGTCGACGCAAGGCCAAAGCCCTGCCGCCGCGCTTTCGGTTTCGCCCGCGCGCGCCTTGCCGGAAGCGCCCCGGCTTGTGGCGGCCTCGCTGCGACCGGTGATCGAGGAGCCGAAGGCAACGATTGCGCCTTCCGTCGATGACGATTTGCCGGCGTTTCCGCCGGTGCCCGATTATTCGCCTCAGGCCTTGCGGTCGATGGCGCAGAAGATGGCTGCATCTTCGGCCGCATCGACGCGCGTCGAATCACCTTCGCCGCCATATCGGCCCGCACCGCAGAGCACTGCGTCATCCCTGCCGTCGGCCTCCGCCTGGATGCGTCCGCTCGGACCGGTCTCCGAACTCGCTTCCACTAGTGCTGTCGCGCGAACGCACGATGACCACGGCGCAGAAACGCTGCGCCTTGCCCGCGACGCGCGCGAGCGGGACATTGCCCTTGCCCGCGACATCGACAACGATGTTGCTGCAACGTATTCGCTGGAACAGGAATTTGCCAAAGAGTTCGAACACGCTCTGTTCGACGAGGCGTTGACCGGCGCTGAATCCCCGGTGCCGCAGCAATCGCTCGGTGTCTCGCGCCGTGTCCGTCCGCACCATTTCGGGCCGACGCTGGAGACGCCGGCCTGGGACGAAGACGCCGTGATCGACGTTGAGCATCCCGACGAGCGCGTCATGGAGCGTGGCGCTGTTGAACCTGAAGCAAGCGCGCGAGACATGATTGTCCATGGCGAGATCGCCGATGACGCTTTCGACGAACTCGACCTGGAGCTGGCCGAGACGTTCGATGCGCAGGAGGACGACCTTGCGGCGGGGATTGAGGATGAACTGGCGGTGCCCCTCCTTGGGGAGGACGCGGCGGTCGCCGACGATGATGCCCCGCCAGCGCACGCCATGGCGCCGGACACATCGACCGCGATTGAGGAGAACGACGAATTCGGCCTGGATCCCTGGGCGTCGGATTTGCCCTTCGCCGAGGAGTTCGATGTATCACCGGTAACACGCGCGCCTGCTTTCGCCAACGAGCCGACAAGCGCCTTGCTTGCCGGCGAATATGACAACGGCTTTGGCGAACCGGTGGAGACGGACGGCTTCACCGAAACGCGACACACGATGGCGAGCCTCGCGCCGGCGCTGCCGCCGTTGAGGGAACGGTCTTCGGCCACCCCTGGCGCCGCGTCGCGCTATTCGATCGACGGCGGCTTGCAGTCGCTGATCGACGAGCTGGAGCGCGATCTCAATCGCGGATCGGACGCTGAGAGTGACCGTGCCGCCGTAAACAACGAGCCGACGGAACCGGTAGCCGTGGAGGCGACCGGAACGAACGCCCCAGATTTTGCAGCAATGTTGGACGACGAAGACGTCTGGCGCGGCGCCGATGACGGTCACTTCCCGGCGGCTGCCGCATTCGACAATGATGCAGCCGAACCGCATCGCGCCGACACCGAGGGCCAAGCGCATGATGACGGTTTCATCGCCCTGGATGCGGCGCAGCCTTACCCCGACGATGCCGACATGCCCGACGATCGTTGGCATGAAGCAACGCTTTCCCCTGACCTGAAGGATGTCGACCGGTTTGCGACGGCAATGCATGACGGGCAAGACCTCGCAGAAGACGCCGCCGACCTCGATGCCGATCCCTGGTTGGCGCAGGCCGATCCGGTTGGCTCGCAAGTCGCCGCACAGGCCGGTTGGGCTGATGATTCGCCGTTGACACCAGAGGAGCGGGCGGAACTCGACCGCCGGCTGGGTAACGGGCTTTCGCTGCTTGCCTCCGATCTGGAAACGCTCGGCTTCAAGGCCCTGACGGCGCCGGACGCCGATCAGCAACACGCTTCTGCCGACGCCGGCGAAGACCGCGTGCAGGCCATGCCGGCCCAACCGGTGGTCGCTGCCGCCGCGCCGAGAAGCCTGGCGACGCCAACGATGTCCCTGCAGACGACAAGCAGCGAAGAGGCGGCATGGCGCGCGACGCCAGCGGCGCCGGCGCCCGTGAGCGACAAGACCGCCTATTGGCCTGTGCCGGAGGTGGCGGATGATGCCATTGACGCATTTCATGGCGGTTCTGCGCCTGCGCATGACGGCGCGCCGATCGTCGATACCGCGCCGTTGGACGCCGAGCTGATCCAACTCACCGAGGAAATGGAGCTTCCGGAAATCGAAACGCATCCCGATGCGCTGATTCCGAACCATCCCGACGATATCGAAGCCGACATGGCCGGCTTCAGGACGGCTTCGGGCGCCGGTCAGGCGAGCCAGGCCGGCGGCCGCGAACACCGTTTTGAGGTTGGCGATGGCGGGATCGTTTCACGTCCGGCCGCCCGTCGCGCCGGACCCGATCCGCAACTTTCAGGCGAATGGGGGCCGGTCAAGGCGTTCCGGCCCGAAGAGATCGGCGAGGAACTCGACCTTTCCAGCTTCGAGAATGCACTGAACCAGGAATTCTCTGAGCAAGCCCTGCCGCACGAAGCCCGTCCGCAGAGCAGGCGGCGCGGCATGTTGGTGGCTGCGCTGCTTGGCGGGGTCGCCATTCTCGGCGTCACCGGTCTCGCCGCTTTCAACTGGCTTGGCGGCGATATCGGCAATGGCGGGCCGGTGATCATCAAGGCCGACAGTTCGCCCATCAAGGAGCAACCCGACGAACCGGGCGGCCGCACGGTGCCGAACCAGAACCAGGTCGTGTACGATCAGGTGAACGGGGCAAACATTTCGGCGCCGTCACAGGAAACGCTGGTGGAGACCGCCGAGGAGCCGAAGCTGGTCGAACGCAAGGCTGCGGTGGAATTGCCTGAGGTCGCCGAGAAGAATGACGACCGCATCGCGGGAGATCAAACGGAAGAACCGCTGGCCGCGCTTTCGCCGCGCAAGGTGCGCACTGTTGTCGTCAAGCCGGACGGTTCGATCGTGGCGCGCGAGGTTCCAAGCGAAGCCCCTGCGGCGCTGGCGCCCGCAGCGGCTGGCCTCGCATCCGTTGCAACTGACGCCGACACGCCGACGGCCGAAACCATTCCCGGCGGGGAGGAAGGCGTCGATACCGGCGCGCTTTCCGGCACGGTGGCAGAGGATATCGCCGCACCGCAGGTCGAAGTCGAAGCGCCAGCCGCGCAAGGCAAGGCGCAGGAGCGTGTGGTGGAATTCACGCCGCCGGCCGCTGCCGAAGAAACCGTGGAAAATGGTGCCGAAGCGCAGGCTGCGCTCCCGGCCGATGACGGTCAGTCGGCTGGCGCGGATGTTTCGGCTGAAGAACCGGTCGCTACCGCAACTGCCGAAACGCCGGCCGAGGCCCCGGCTGCTGTCGAAAGCGAGGCGCTGCCTGCAACGCCGGTTGTTGCGCCGAAAAAGGTCGCCACAACGACGGTCGACAGGGACGGCAACATCAAGCCGGCGGCGAAGACCAAGCCGAAGAAGCCGGTGGAGGTGGCGCAGGCGCCAGCCGCGGCTGCGCCGGCGGGCGCATCTTCGGGCGGTTATGTTGTGCAGATCGCCTCGCAGCCTTCGGCCGAACTCGCGCAGCAATCGGCGACCAATCTGGCGCGGCGCTATGGTTCGGTGATCGGCGGACGCGGCATCGCCATCCAGAAGGCCAATATCAGCGGCAAGGGCACGTTCTATCGCGTGCGCGTTTCGGCCGGCTCGAAGGCCGAGGCGCAACAACTGTGTTCGCAGTTGAAAGCTGCGGGCGGAAGCTGTTTCGTTTCCCGCTGAGCCGATCTGAAGCGAATCGGCATGATGGCGGGCGGCTTGATGCCGCCCGTTTTCATTCTGGCCGGGCGATTGTTTAACCCCGGCTTAACCATGCGGCGCGTTCTGTGAAACCATGCGGCTCGGCCGCAACGGGAACCGGCGCGATGGCTGCAGTTCAGGCACGGCAAACGCAACTGGAAGACACGCTAGCGCGTTTCATCGACGCGCTGCCGTTCATCATCGCCGCCGGGCTGTTTTCCGCGCTGATGATTTCGTTCACGCCATTCCAGGCGGGATCTGAATCGGCGTCGGAAACGGCATCCAACAGCGCCAACCTGCTCGGCTTTTCGGCCCTCGGGGCGATCTCCATCGCCGCGCTGCTCGGCATCTGCGACATGAAGCGGCTTTCCTTCCTGTTCGACCCGCTGGGCTTCGTTGTGATCGGCCTGCTGTTCTGGTCGGCGCGCAACACCCCCGACCCTTCGGCCTCCACGCGCGCGGTGTTGTTCACGCTTACCGCGGCACTCGTCGCCGCCACGGTCATCCTGCTGCCGCGCAGCCCCGAGGAATTCGCCCGCGTGTCTCTGGTGGCGATTTCCGCCGCGCTCGGCCTCTCCTGGCTCGGGGTTTTCATCTTTCCCAACGAGGCGATTCATTCCGGCGCATCGCTGGAGCCGCAGCATGCCGGTCTGTGGCGCGGCCATTTCATACACAAGAACATGGCCGGCCCGATGATGACGATCTTCTTCTTTTACGGGGTGTATTTCTGGCGTTGCGGCTATCGCTGGCAGGGCGCGCTGGTGGCGCTGTTCTCGTTCATCTTCGTGCTGAAGACCGGATCGAAGACGACGCTCGGATTCCTGCCCGTCGCCGCCGGCGCGGTGCTGTTGTATCGCCTGTTTGGCAGCCGCGCCCTGACGATCGTCGTATCGCTGCTGTTCCTCGCCTTTGCGACCGCGCTTTCGCTCGGTTCGCTCTATGCCAAACCGCTTTCCGATCTGGCGCAGACGCTGACCGGAGACGCCACCTTCACCGGCCGCACACAATTGTGGCGCTACGGCATCGAGAACATCCTGCAAAGCCCATGGCGGGGCTACGGTTTCGACAATTTCTGGAACACGCCGGTGGTGAAGGAAACCGAACTGCCGATCGACGCCGACTGGGATTATCGCGGCATCGTCAACGGCCACAACAACTTCATCGACGCCGGGCTGTTCCTCGGCGTGCCGGCGGCGGCGTTCGTGCTGTTCCTGTTCATCGTTCGACCGTTCTTCCACTACGTGCGCGCCACGCGCGATCCCGCCCAGGTGCGCCAGGCCGACCTTTTCCTGATGATCGCCGTGTTCTGCATGGTCGATTCGCTGCTGGAGAGCTTCTGGTTTCGCCGCGGCGATCCAATCTGGATCAGCAACTTCATCGCCGTGTTTGGGCTACGGTATCTGGCGTTGATGCCATACAGGAGGTGAGGCTCCATTACCCTCCCCCTTGAGGGGAGGGTCGGCGCGTAGCGCCGGGGTGGGGGTGCGTGCTTTGAATTACCCCCACCCCGCCGACTTCGTCGGCGACCCTCCCCACAAGGGGGAGGGTGGGAATCTCCCTACCCCCGCACCACCTCGACACCGCCCATGTAGGGCCGCAGAACCTCGGGCACGGTGATCGAGCCGTCGGCGTTCTGGTAGTTCTCCATCACCGCGATCAGCGCGCGGCCGACCGCGACGCCCGAGCCGTTCAGCGTGTGGACGAAGCGCAACTCCTTCTCGCCCTTGACGCGGTAGCGCGCATTCATGCGCCGCGCCTGGAAGTCTCCGCACACCGAGCAGGAAGATATCTCGCGATAGGCGCCCTGGCCGGGCAGCCACACCTCGATGTCGTAAGTCTTGCGCGCGCCGAAGCCCATGTCGCCGGTACACAGCGCAACCGTCCGGAAATGCAGGCCAAGGCGTTCAAGGATCGTTTCGGCGCATTTCGTCATGCGTTCGTGCTCGTCAATCGAGGTTTCCGCGTCGGTGATCGACACCAGCTCCACCTTGTAGAACTGGTGCTGGCGCAGATATCCGCGCGTATCCTTGCCGGCCGAGCCGGCCTCCGAGCGGAAGCAGGGCGTCAGCGCCGTATAGCGCCGCGGAAGGGTCTCGGCCTCGACGATCTCCTCACGCACGAGGTTGGTAAGGGAGACCTCGGCGGTGGGGATGAGGCCCAGCCGCTCGTTGCCGTGCGGTGTAAAGAACAGATCTTCCTCGAATTTCGGCAACTGGTTGGTGCCGAACAGCACGGGATCGCGCACCAGCAACGGCGGGTTCACCTCCATGTAGCCGTGCTCGCCCGTGTGCACGTCGAGCATGAACTGGCCGAGCGCGCGTTCCAGCCGCGCAAGGCCGCCCGACAGCACGGTGAAGCGCGCGCCGGAAAGCTTTGCGCCGCGCTCGAAATCCATCTGTCCGAGCGCCTCGCCCAGTTCGAAATGCTCTTTCGGCGCAAAGTCGAAGGCGCGTTTCTGGCCGGACATGCGGATTTCGACATTGCCGTGCTCGTCGGCGCCAACGGGCACATCGTCGAGCGGGATGTTCGGCAGCACCGCGAGCGCGTCGTTCAGCGCCTTGTCGCGGGCGCGGCCTTCGTCCTCGGCCTTCGACAGCCAGTCCTTGATTGCCGCGACCTCGGCCTTCAGTTCGTCGGCGCGGGCGCTGTCGCCCTTCGCCATTGCCTGGCCGATTTCCTTCGAGGCGCTGTTGCGCCGCGCCTGCTTGCCCTCAAGCTCCACCAGATGGGCGCGCCGCGCCGCATCGAGCGCCAGCACCTCGGCGGAAACCGGCGCCGCACCACGTTTGGCGAGCGCGGCGTCGAGCGCTTCGGGGTTTTCGCGAATCCAGCGAATGTCGAGCATGGGAAACCTGTCGTATCGTCTTGAGTTCAGTTCGAGCCACTTTTGGTCGGATACCCCCACCCCTGACCCCTCCCCTCAAGGGGGAGGGGGACGGCCGGTTCCGCCCAAGCCTCACATTCGCGAACGCCTGGAACCTCGTTGCGCGTCGTTTTGACAGCGCCTGCAATCCCCTCCCCCTTGAGGGGAGGGGTCAGGGGTGGGGGTGATCCACGATTTCGGGAATTCGATATCCGAACACTTGGCCGAATCAAAGCGCGCAGGCCGAAAAATTCAACCCTGCGCAGCTCTTGCGGCGGCGGCCGCCGCGCGCTGCTTTTCCACATAGCGCGCTGCGATGATCGAAACCTCGTACAAGATCACGGTCGGCAGGGCGAGCGAGATCTGGGACAGCGGATCGGGCGGGGTGAGGATCGCGGCGGCCACGAAGGCAAGCACGATCGCATATTTACGCTTGTCGACCAGCGCCTCCGCCGAAACAAGGCCGGCTCGGGCCAGCAGCGTGATCGCCACGGGAAGCTGGAACACCAGCCCGAACGCGAAGATCAGCGTCATGATCAGCCCGAGATACTCCGATACCTTGGGCAGGTGCTGGATCTGCGCCATACCCTCGCCGCCGGCCTGCTCCATCGACAGGAAGAACCACATCGCCATCGGCATGACGAGGAAGTAGACCAGCGCCGCGCCGATGAAGAACAGGATCGGCGTTGCGAACAGGTAAGGGTAGAAGGCCTGCCGTTCGTTCTTGTAGAGACCGGGCGCGATGAATTTGTACACTTGGGTGGCGATCATCGGAAACGCCAGCACCATGCCGCCGAACATGCCGATCTTCAACTGGGTGAAAAAGAACTCCTGCGGCGCGGTATAGATGAACTGCACATGCGCATCGGGCAGTTCGGCCATCGACGCCGCCCATTGATACGGCTTGGTCAGGGCGTTAAAAATTGGTTTTGCAAAGAAGAAACTGACGAGGAAAGCGACGAAAAATGCGCCGACGCTCCAGATCAGCCGCTGGCGCAACTCGATCAGGTGCTCCAGAAGCGGCGCGGCGCTCTTTTCAATCTCGTCCTGGTCGCTGGTGGTGGTCACGCCGCGCCATCCTTTGATTTTGCCGCTGTTGCGCGCGGTCTGGCGGTCGTCTTGGCGCTGCCCGATGCCACGGCAGCGGACTTCGTGGCGGATTTCGCCTCGCGCTTGCCCGTTTCAGCGCCGGGCTGGGCCGTCTTGCGCCGCGCAGCCGGATTTTCCGCGGCCGGCGCCGCGGCCGTGCCGTTGGCGGGCGCTGCCACTACTTTTACAGGCTTTCTTGTGACAGCCTTTCGCGCCGCCGCGGGCGGCGTAACGCCAGCCGGGGGTGCCGTGGCGCCCGCCGGCGGCGTCAACGCGCCAGCCGCAGCGGGTTGCGCTTCGGCGGACGGTGTCTGCTCCGGCCTTGCAGCGACCGGCGGGGCTGGCCGCAGCGTCGGGTTTCCTGCGGGCTGCGCCGGCGCTGCGGCGGGCTGCGCGGGTTCCGCCGCATCGCCGTCGCCCTGTGTCGCCGACGGCTTGGCCGGCCCGGTCTCGATGCTCTTCTTCAATTCAGAGCGGATATCCTCACCGACCTTGCCGAGCGGGTTCAACGCCTTGCGGATATCGGAGGCCGGGTTCATCGATCGGACGGTGTCGACCGTCTTCTTGACGTCGTCAAGCTCCGCCTCGCGCAGCGCATCGTTGAACTGGCGCTGGAAATCGCCGGCCATCTTGCGCATGCTGCTCATCGTCTTGCCGAAGTTGCGCAGCATCTTCGGCAAGTCCTTGGGTCCGACGACGATGATCAGAACGATGCCGATCACCAGCATCTCCGACCACCCGATATCAGGCAACATGGCCCTCAGGCTCCCGGAACTGGGTTACGGTCAGCTCTTCTGCTCGGCCGATGACTTGGTGGACGACACAGGCTCGTCGGCATTGTGCTCGACGGTCTTCATCTTGTCGTCCTCCTCGGTCATGCCCTTCTTGAAGCTCTTGATGCCCTTGGCGACATCGCCCATGAGTTCGGGGATCTTGCCGCGGCCGAAAAGCAGCAGCACGATCACCAGGACGATGATCCAATGCCATGCACTGAAGGTACCCATTCCAAACACTCCCTTTGGATTGCGTGCTGACGGTGACTTAGGCGTTTTCGATCCCGGTTTCAAACACCAAAACGTCGCTAGTATCGAATGATAGCGTCACGTCGGCAATGCGTGGCGCAAGTATGCCCGCCTTGATGCGCGCGTTGACCGGCTTGTCGCTGCCCTGGATTGCGATCGCCAGAAGTTCGCTCTCGCCAACGAAGCGGCGCGCAATCACGCGTCCGGCCGTGCCCGGCCCCGCCGTTTCGACGCGAATGTCGGTGGTGCGGATGGCCGCCGACACGGCGTCCCCGTCGCGAAAGCCCGGGGCGGGAACCGGGCCGAGCGGCGTTGCGGCAACGCCGTTGGAAACGGCCGCCGCAAACACATTGAGTTCGGCAAAGAAGCCGGCGACGAAAAGGCTTTGCGGCCGGTGGTAGATGTCTTCCGCCCGCCCTGCCTGCACCACCTTGCCCTTGTCCATCAGCGCAATGCGGTCGCCCATGCGCATCGCCTCCTCGGCATCGTGCGTGACCATGATGGCGGTGGCGCGCGTTTCACGCAGGATCGCCAGCGTCTCGGCGCGAACCGAATCCTTCAGGCGCGTGTCGAGGCCGGAGAACGGCTCGTCGAGCAGAAGCACCGAGGGGCGCGGCACCAGAGCGCGCGCCAGCGCCACGCGCTGCTGTTCGCCGCCGGAAAGCACGTGCGGCCAGGATTGCGCGTGCCCCTCAAGCCCGACGCGGCGCAGCGCATGCAGCGCCTCCTTGCGGCCATCGGCGACCGACAGCTTGGTCAGCCCGAAACGGACGTTTTCCAGGATCGACATATGCGGAAACAGCGCAAAATCCTGGAATACCAGCCCGATCGAACGCTTTTCCGGCGGCAAGAAGATGTCCGGGCCGGCGATCTCGCGTTCATTCAGCAACACGCGGCCGCTGGTTTGCGGCTGAATGCCCGCGGCAATGCGCAACAGCGACGTCTTGCCGGAGCCGGACGGGCCGAGCAGGCAAAGGATCTCTCCCGGCTCGGCAGTCAGGGTCACGCCGCGCAGCGTTTCGGTTTCGCCGAAACTGAGATGGATGTCCTCGAAGGTCAGCCGGGCGGCGAAGGTTACCCCCGCCGTGGCGCCCGAGGCGCGGAGCCTGTTGTTCGCCATGCCCTGCTCGAACGATTCACGAAAAACCACTGCTTCGGCAATGGCGCGCCCGTCTCAATCATCCCCGCCGCGGGGTGTCAACAAGCCGAGTTCCTCAAGATCGATGTCGCGCAACGGTTCCTCGTCGTCGCCGAACACATCGGGGTCGGCAGGCGGCAACGGAACGGAGAAATTGTCGGGCATGCGCGCCGAAAGCAGTCCCGCGCCGCGCAACTCCTCCATGCCGGGCAGGTCGCGCAGTTCGGCAAGGCCGAAATGGTCGAGGAATTCGGGCGTCGTGCCATATGTGACCGGCCGCCCGGGCGTCTTGCGCCGGCCGCGCATGCGAATCCATCCGGTCTCCATCAACACATCGAGTGTGCCCTTGGCTGTTTCCACGCCGCGGATATCCTCCATCTCGGCGCGGGTGACTGGCTGGTGATAGGCGACAATCGCCAGCACCTCGAGAGCGGCGCGCGACAATTTCTTCGGCTGTGTGGACTCCCGGCTCATCAGGAAGGACAGGTCTGGCGCGGTGCGAAATGCCCAGCCATTGCCCCGACGCACAAGATTGACGCCGCGCTTGTCATATACGCGCTGCAAGTCGTCCATGATCGCGCGCACATCGACGCCGTCGGGCAGCTTGGCGGCGATATCGGCCTCGGCCACGGGTTCGGCAGCGGCGAACACCAGCGCTTCGGCCATGCGCAGCGCTTCCGAATGCATCAGCCGCGCGGCCGGGTTTTCCGCCCGTCCTGTCGGGCCGCAGCGGTCGTCGTCGCGGCCGGCATCGTCCCCGTCCGCGTCGCGCCAAAGCTCAATCACCTGGCCGGGATCCATCTCATCCATGGGCAGTCTCCTTCGCCTCGCCGCGCACCGCTGCCCGAATGTAGAGCGGGGCAAACGGCGCGGACTGGCGGATCTCCATTGCGCCCTCGCGCACCAGTTCAAGGCTCGCCGCAAACGAACTCGCAAGCGCTGTCACCCGCGCCTCGGGCGTGGGCAGGAAGGCGACGAGCCAGACATCAAGCGCGGTCCAGTCGCGCCTTTCGCCGAGCAGGCGATCTAGGATGGCGCGCGCATCCTTCAACGACCATACGGCACGCCGTGCGATCTGTACGTTGGTGACGGCCCGACGCTGGCGCTGGACAGCGTAGGCGGTCAACAGATCGTAGAGCGAGGCGCTGAAGGCCGAAGTCCTGTTCACCGTCACGCTTTCCGGCATGCCGCGGGCAAACACGTCGCGACCGAGGCGGTTGCGGTTGACGAGCTTGGACGCCGCATCGCGCATCGCCTCGAGGCGTTTCAGCCTGAACTGCAGCAGAGCCGCCAGTTCCTCGCCGGTCTCACCCTGTTCCGGCCGGGGCTTCGGGATCAGCAGCTTCGACTTGAGATAGGCAAGCCAGGCGGCCATGACGAGGTAGTCAGCGGCGAGTTCCAGCCGCAACGCCCGCGCCCGGGTGATGAAGGCCAGATACTGCTCCGCCAGTTGCAGCACGGAAATGCGGGCGAGGTCGACCTTCTGGTTGCGCGCCAGATGCAATAGCAGGTCGAGTGGCCCCTCGAAGCCGCCGATATCGACCACCAACTGCGGATCGGATGCCGCGCGCGTCTCGCCATTGTCCTCCCAGATGTCGGGAAGATCGGGCTGGGCGGTCTGGTGCGCGGTCTGCGCCAAAGGCGATTACTCCCGTTTCGTCAGGCGGCGCGCGTCACCAGCGTCTCGAACTCCGCCCGCAGCGCCGTTTCCGTGTTGTCGTCATTGCCGGCGTCAAGCGCCCTCAGCGCGGCCTGCGCCCGCAGCAGCGCGTTTCCGGCGAGCGGCGGCACGGCGCTCGCGACCGCCGTCATCTCGTCCATGCGGCCGTTGCAATGCAGCACCACATCGCACCCGGCGGCGATGATGGCGAGAGCCCGCGACCGGTAATCCCCAGAAAGCGCTTCCATCGACACGTCGTCGCTCATCAGCAAGCCGTGGAAGCCGATTTCGCCGCGAATGATGTCCTCAATGACCTTCTTCGAATGGGTAGCCGGGTTGGCCGGATCGATCGCGGTGAAGACCAGATGCGCCGTCATGGCCATCGGCAGGTCACTGAGCAGGCGGAAAGGCACGAAATCGCGGGCGCGCAGATCATCCAGCGGCGCGTCGACAACCGGCAGTTCCTTGTGGCTGTCGCAGAAGGCGCGGCCGTGGCCCGGCATGTGCTTCATCACTGGCAGCACGCCGCCGGCCATCAGCCCGGAAGCGGCGGCGCGGCCGAGATCGGCCACCGCATCAGGATCGCTGGAATAGGCGCGGTCGCCGATCACATCATGGGCGCCGGGCAGCGGCACGTCGAGCACCGGCAGGCAATCGGCGGTGATGCCAAAAGAGCGCAGGTCGAGCGCATGAAGACGCGACATCAGCCACGCCGCACGGCGGCCAGCCTCAGCGTCGCGCGCATAAACTTCGCCGATCGCGCGGCCGGAGGGATAGCGCGGCAGCAGCGGCTCGCGGATGCGCTGAACCCGCCCGCCTTCCTGGTCGATGAAGATCGGCGCATCGGGGCGGCCGACAAGATCGCGCCATTCGGCGACGAGGTCGCGGATCTGTTCGCGTTCGGAAATGTTGCGGCCGAACAGGATGAAACCCCAGGGACGCTCGGCGCGGTGGAACGCGCGTTCCTCGTCGGTGAGGGAAAGGCCGGTGCAGCCGGCGATCATCGCTTTTGATTCGTTCATGGGGCGCAGAATAGCGGAAATCGCGGAAAAACGTCAGCATGCCGGTTGGTGGCTTGGGGTATCGAAAACGAGCAGGCCTCGCGGCTCGGGTTTCGATGTCGTTTTCAGGCGCGGCGGGGTCGAAACGCGCAATTCAAAAACCGTGCGCGAAACGCTATTGCCTCCAGACATGGCGGGACGGGTCCGCAAAACACAAAGAGGCACTGACATGTCGGCATTTCCTCAAACCGCGCGGGTTGTCATCATCGGCCTTGGCGGCATCGTCGGCGCCAGCGTCGCCCATCACCTGATCGAGCGCGGCTGGGACGACATCGTCGGCATCGACAAGTCGGCGATTCCGACCGACATCGGCTCCACCAGCCATGCTTCCGATTTCTGCTACACCACCAGCCATGATTTCCTGTCATGCTGGACGACGCTGTATTCGATCGACTTCTTCGAGAAGCGCGGCCGCTACGCCAAGGTGGGCGGACTGGAGGTCGCCCGCGTCGGCGATGATTCGCGCATGGAGGAAATACGGCGCAAGGTCGGCTCGGCCAAGGCGTTCGGCACACGGGCGCGGCTGATCGATCCCGCCGGCATCAAGGAGAAGTTCCCGCTGATCGAGGAGCATCTGGTGCAGGGCGGGCTGTTCGATCCGGACGCAGGGCTGGTCGCGCCGCGCTCGCAGACGGTTGCCGGCGAACTGGTCGACGAAGCGGTCGCCTCGGGCAAGCTGAAGACCTTCGCCAACACCGCGGCGCTCGGGCTTGTGATCGAGAACGGCCGCATTCGCGGTGTGAAAACGCAGCGCGGCACGATCGGGGCCGACCATGTCATCGTTTGCGCCGGGCTGTGGGGCCGGCTGATCGCCGAAATGGCGGGGGAGGGCTTGCCGGGGATGGCCGGCGACCATCCGCTGGCCTTCTTTGGCCCGTTCCATGAGTTTGAGGGGACCGGCAAGGACATCGGCTACGCACTGCTGCGCGACCAGGGCAACTCCGCCTACATGCGCGACACGGGCGATCCGAAGACGCCGGAGGGCGGCCAGATCGAGTGGGGCTACTACGAGGAAACCAATCCGCGCCTTTGCCACCCGCGCGACATTCTGGAAAAGGAGCAGGCCCGGCTCTCGCCCTCGCAACGCGACCTCGACATGGAGCAGATCATGGGCCCGCTCGAGCGCGCCATGGAGTTGACGCCGATCCTGGCCGAACTCGGCTACAACGAGAGCCATTCCTTCAACGGGCTGCTGCAGGTGACGACCGATGGCGGCCCGTCGATGGGCGAAAGCCAGAAGGTGCGCGGCCTTTGGTATGCGGTGGGTATCTGGGTGAAGGATGCGCCCGGCATGGCGAAACTGCTGGTCGACTGGATGACCGACGGGCGCACGGCGATCGACCATCACCAGATCGACTATGCCCGCTTCTACCCGCACCAGACGCGCGAGCAGTTCATCCACGATCGCTGCACCGAAACGGCGATGAAAATCTACAACCCGGCCGTCCATCCGCGCGAGCCGTTCTCCAAGGGTCGCAACGTGCGCCGCTCGCCGATGTTCGAGCGCGAGAAGGAACTTGGCGGCCATTTCATGGAACTCGGCGGCTGGGAGCGCGCGCATGGCTATGCCGCCAACAACCATCTGCTGGAGAAGTACGCCGACCGCGTGCCGGTGCGCGAGAACGAGTGGGACAACCGCCATTTCTGGCGCGTCTCGAATGCCGAGCACCTGGAACTGACGGAAAACTGCGGCATCATCAACCTGTCGCACTTCGCCATGTACGATGTCGAAGGCCCGGACCATGTCGAACTGATGGAGTGGATTTGCGCCGCCAGGATCGGCGGCGACGCCAATATCGGCAAGGGCATCTACACCCATTTCCTCGATGACGAGGGCATGGTTGCGGCCGATCTCACCGTCATTCGCATGGCCGACCGCTGCCGGGTGATCGACGGCGCCGACGCCGGCCCGCGCGATTTCCAATACATGCGCCGCGTCGCCGAGGCGAAGGGCTTCGACGTCACCGTCACCGACGTGACGGAGAAATACATCACCATCGGCATCTGGGGGCCGAACGCGCGCGAAAACCTGAAGAAGGTGGTGGAGGATCCGGCCGGCCTCGATCCGGAGAAATTCCCGTTTGCGGCCATCAAGCCGGTGCGCATCGCCGGCCGCGATGTCACGGCCTTCCGCATCTCCTATGTGGGCGAGCAGGGCTGGGAACTGCACATGGCTTACGAGGACGGGCTGGATGTGTGGGACGCACTGCGCTCCACCGGCGTGATCGCGGTTGGCGTCGAAACCTACGCCAACACGCGGCGCATGGAAAAATCGCTGCGGTTGCAGAACGCCGACCTCCTGACCGAGTACAACCTGCTGGAGGCCGATCTGGCTCGCCCGAAGGTGAAGGAGGCGGATTTCCGCGGCAAGGCGAAGCACCTCGAATACCGCGCCCGTGAACACCAGCCGGCGATGCTGTGCACGCTGGTGATGACTGGCAACACCGATTCGAAGGGCGTGAAGCGCTATCCGGTCGGCATCATGCCGGTGATGGATCCTGCGACCGGCGAGACGCTGGTCGACGAACTCGGCCGGCGCTCGTTCACCACCTCGGTCGCCTACGGGCCGACGCTTCGCACCAACATCGCGTTGGCCTACCTGCCGTGGGCGTATTGCCAGGAGGGGCGCAAGCTCGGCGTCGAGTACTTCGGCGAGACCTATCCCGTCGAGGTGGCGGCGGTGGGCTACAAGCCGCTGTACGACCCGCAGAACGCGAAGCCGCGCAGTTGACGGCAAGTCCGCTACCGCCGTCATCCCGGGCACAAGGCCAGGGATGACGGCATGAATGGTGCGCAAATCCGCACCGCCCTTTCGTATTTGTAACTCGCCTTTCCTCGCCGCCGCGCTATTCTTCGCGCCATCATGCGGCACGGACATCTCACCCTCACCGCCGTTGCGGCCATGTTCTCGCCTGTCTGCCTCGCGCCCGCGCTGGCCGAGCCTGTCGATGTCGAACTGGTGCTTGCCGTCGACGTGTCGCTTTCGATGTCCCCGGGCGAGTTGCAGATCCAGCGCGAGGGCTACGCGGCGGCGATCAACCACCCCGCCGTGGTGAGCGCGATCCTCGACGGCGGACACGGGCGCATCGCTGTCACCATGTTCGAATGGGCGGGCGAGGCAAGCCAGCGCGAAATCCTGCCCTGGACGGTGATCGCCAGTCAGGCCGATGCCGATGCGGTGTCCGCCGCCGTGCTTGCGACGCCGAGCATCGGCATGCGCCGCACCTCAATTTCCGGCGCGCTTTCTCATGCAACAAACCTGATCGAGACCAATGCGTTCGACGGCGTGCGCCGCGTCATCGACGTTTCCGGCGACGGGCCGAACAACCAGGGCTCGCCGGTGACCGAGCAGCGCGACAAGGCGGCTGCGCTCGGCATCGTCATCAACGGCCTGCCGCTGATGACCAATGGCGGGCTGACCAGCTCGTTCTCGATTGAAAACCTCGACGAGTATTACACCAACTGCGTCATCGGCGGGCCGGGGGGGGTCATGATCCCGGTCAATGACTGGGACCAGTTTCCCGAAGCGATCCGCCGCAAGCTGGTGCTGGAAATCGGCGGCTACCACCCGCCGGCGCGCATCTTGCCGGCGCAGTTTTCTTCCGAGCCGTACGATTGCCTGATCGGCGAGAAGCTGTGGCAGCAGCGCCGCTGGCAATGGGACCTCGACGACCGCTGAGCGGTTTTCGCTGAGCCGTCTTCGGTTGGATGTAACTCTTCGAAGTGGCGATTCTTCCGCTCCTTGGCGAGGAGCAGCAACGTGTGCTCAGACAAGATATCGCCTCAACTTTTTTCCGTTTCAGTGCGTAGGGAGCGGCTTGTGCCTGCGTGTCAGGGGCAAGCCGGAAGAAACCGGCCCCAACCCGGAGACTGACCCATGCGCATTCTCGCTTCCTCGCTCGCCGCCCTCTTCGTTGCCGGCGCAGCCATCGCAACGCCCGCCGCGGCGCAGGACGACAATATCGTTCCGGTCGTCGCTGGCGCGATGTTCACCATTCTTGACGGCAATGGCGACGGTATCGTCGACCCCGCCGAAATCGACAAGGCGCGGCTGCGCATGTTCGACCGTCTCGACGACGATGGCGACGGCAAGGTGACCGCCGCCGAGCGCGACGAGCGCATGGCGCAGATGAAGCGTCGCAGCGAACGGATGATGGAAGGCGGCAAGAAGATGTTCTCCCGCCTCGACGCCAACAAGGACGGCGCGGTGACGCGCGAGGAGTATCTCGGCCGGTCGCTCCCGTTCCTGCCGCTGATCGACATCGACGGCGACGGTTCGATCAGCCGGGTCGAATTTGACCGCGTTGCCGGCGTCGTTGCCGCCATGCGCGGCAATCGCTGAAGTTCCTGAAGAGATTCCAGAAAAGGAGTGAATCCCATGATCGCATTTGCAAAACCGGTTCTCCTCGCCACCGCCTTGCTGGTTGCTTCCGGTGCGGCTGAAGCGGGGGAACGCCTCGTCACCGGCCCGCGTGGCGCAACCGCCTACAAATCAATCACCGCGCAGGACGGCGTGCTGACGCGCCATGTCGATCGCAAGGGCGCGTATGGCGGCACGTCCACGGCGACGCAGACATGCGTCGCCGGGTCCGGCAAATGTACGGGCAGCTTTGCCGCCACGGGCGCTTATGGGCGAACCGCCACCGGTTCATCTGTCGCCACGCGAACGGCCGATGGCTATGCCCGCACCGGCCTGGCGACAGGCCCGAGCGGTGGAGTGTGGACGCGCACGGTGACGCGGCGGTAAGACTCTGCCGGAAACGAGGGGCAGCGCGCGGTGCAGCCGACGGATGACGATCTGATGGCGCAGATCGCCAAGGGAGACGAGCGGGCCTACAGCCTGCTCGTTTCGCGTCACCTGCAGCGGGTTCGTGCTGTCGCCTATGGCTTTTGCGCCAACCATGCCGACACAGACGACATCGCGCAATCGGTGTTCTGGAAGGTGTGGACGCACGCGGGCAGCTTTGAGCCCGGGGCGGCGAAGTTCACCACCTGGCTCTACCGCATCACGACGAACGCCTGCATCGACCATGGACGGCGCAAGCGGCTGAAAAGCTGGATCGGCCTCGATGTCATCGCCGAATGGGTAGCCGACCGGTCCGACCCCGCGCGCGAGCATGCCGGTCGCACCGAACTTGCCGAGACGCGCAAGGCGTTGGATGCTCTACCGGAGCGGCAACGCCTCGCGCTGATGCTTTCAGTGGAGGGCGAAATGGCGAACGGCGAAATCGGCGCCGCGCTTGGCTTGACCACGGGTGCAGTGGAACAATTGCTGGTTCGGGCAAGGCGCAGCTTGCGGGACTGGCTGTCAGGGCAGGGAGCATGAAAAGATGAAACTGGACGAATTTGACATGGCGCTGCTCACCTACGGTCCGTATCTCGAACGTTGGCCGCCCGAAATGCGCGCGCAAGCCGGGGACCTGCTGCAACATGACGATGCGGCGCGGCGTCTGCAGGCGCAGATGCTGGCGACCGAGACCCGCGTGATCGCCGCCGCGCGGCTGCCGGCGAACGGCGCATTGGCCTCGCGCATTCTCGCTCGTCCGGGCGGTGCGGTTGCGGTGCGGGCGCCGGGGCGCGGTACGTTGGCGGCGCTTGGCCTGTCGGTCATCGCCCTGCCGGCGGTGGGTTATCTGGCGGCCGATCTGCTGTTCCTCATCCTTGCTGCGCAGCTTTCGCCGATTGGCGGCGTGGCGGACGGGGCCTTCCTGCTTTCGGGGTTCGTGCAATGACCGCGCGCCGGCTTTCCGTCATTCTCGGCGTGCTGCTCGCCGTGTCGGTTATCCTCAACCTGCTGTCGTTCGGCTTTGCCGGCTGGATGTGGCGCAATCCACAGATGGTGTCGCTGGTGAGCGAGCATCTGACCGCCTATCCGCGCGCCATGCGCCCGGCGCTTCGCGCTGCCTACCAGGCCGATCGCGAGAGCTATTTGGCCGATTTGAAGCGGCTTGGCGTCGCGCGGGCGCGCATGGCGGAATTGATGCGCGCGCCACAGATCGATGTGGCAGCGCTCGAAGCCGCGATGACCGAGGTGCGCATCGCCACCACCGCCTTGCAGGCGCGCGCGCAGGCCGATCTGGCAAAGACCCTGCCGTCGATCCCTCTTGATGTGCGCCAGAGGATCAAGCCGCCCCGCTCACCACTCAGGCTTTCGGAGTGATGTTTACGGCAAAGGGCGCAAACGTCGATGCGTCTGGAACCGGTGCGTTGCGACACGGGGACTTTCCCTCCCCCTTGAGGGGAGGGTGTCGGCGAAGCCGACGGGTGGGGGTAACGGTCGTTCAACCGCTCAACAAAAATCATGGAAAATCATAGGTTTGTGGACATGTCCTCACCCCCACCCCCGGCCTTCGGCCGGACCCTCCCCACAAGGGGGAGGGAAAGTCCCCGCGTTGCGACGTTTCCCAAACCGCTCTAGCCCGACCGCCCGTTGCCCTATCCGAAAACCTCGCGCTCTGCCGCCACGGCCTGCGCAATGAAGTCGGCAACGAGGCGGATGCGTGGCAGGCTGCGCTCGTTTTCGTGCACCACGAGCCAATAGGCACGGCGGATTTCGCTGTCGGGCAGGACGCGTTGCAGGTCCGTCCGGCCGGCGGCGACGAAGGCGTGCAGGATGCCGATGCCGGCGCCGGCCGCCACGGCCTCGGCCTGCCCGAGCGCAGACGAGATTTCGAGGCGCGCCGCCCAGTCGGGCGCAATTTCGCCAGTGTAGTTGAGCGAGGGCGAAAAGATCAGGTCGTCGACATAGCCGACAAGCTGGTGCCTGGCGAGATCGGCCGGCGCAACCGGTGCGCCATGTCGTTCCAGATAACCCGGCGAAGCGTAGAGGCGCAGCGCGTAGTCGGTCAACTTGCGCGCCGCCAACCGTCCGCTTTGCGGTCGCTCCACGGTGATTGCGATGTCGGCCTCGCGGCGTGACAGCGAGAATGCGCGCGGCGCCGGCACCAGTTGGATCGTCAGGTCCGGATGGCGCTCGATCAACGGAGCCAGCCTTGGTGCAAGCCAGCCGATGCCAAAACCGTCTGGAGCGCCGATCCGTACCGTGCCCGAGATGTCGGCTGCGCCCGAGGCCGCGGCGCGGGCGGCGATGAACTCTGCCTCCATGCGCTCTGCCGATTGCAGGAAGGCGACGCCTTCCGCGGTCAGTTCGCAGCCGGTGGTGCGGCGGATCACCAGCCGCGCCTGCAGCGCCGTCTCCAGCGCGGTCAGCCGCCGGCTCAGCGTCGCATGGTTCAGCCCGAGCCTGCGGGCGGCAGAGAGCAATTGCCCGGCGCGCGCCACGGCGAGGAAAATGCGCACATCATCCCAGTTCATCGGCGCGCCCGTTGTGCGAAATTGCACAACGGTTGCTTAAGGGCCAGCGTTGAGTTTCGCAAGCCGGCGTGCTTTCCTGTTTAGTAACAGGGTGACTGTGAAAAGCACCGGCAAAGTGCTTCACCCCCACCCCTGACCCCTCCCCTCAAGGGGGAGGGGGAGACTGGCGCTTGGTGGCTTTTCTACCGATAGAGTTACTGAGTTCGCGTCGGTTGCGAGGCCTCGCCGTCCCCCTTGAGGGGAGGGGTCAGGGGTGGGGGTAGCTGCCCAGGCAATCGCAAAACGTACACAAAATGCAACCGTTGTAGGGAGGAATCATCATGCAACAGATCGGTCATTTCATCGGCGGCAAGCACGTCGCCGGCACGAGCGGACGCACCGCCGACGTGTTCAACCCCGCCACGGGCGAGGTTCAGGCCAAGGTGGCGCTGGCAAGCGGCGCGGAGATGCGCGCGGCCGCGGAGAACGCGCTCAAAGCCCAGCCCGCCTGGGGCGCGACGAACCCGCAGCGGCGCGCGCGCGTAATGATGAAGTTCGTGGAACTGCTGCACCGCGACATGGACAAGCTCGCCGAGGCGCTTTCGCGCGAGCACGGCAAGACGATCCCCGACGCCAAGGGCGACATCATTCGCGGCCTTGAGGTGTGCGAGTTCTGCTTCGGCGCGCCGCACCTGTTGAAAGGCGAGTTCACCGAGGGCGCAGGCCCCGGCATCGACATGTATTCGATCCGCCAGCCGCTTGGCGTCGTCGCCGGTATCACCCCGTTCAATTTCCCGGCGATGATCCCGATGTGGAAGTTCGCCCCGGCAATTTCCTGCGGCAACGCCTTCATCCTGAAGCCGTCGGAGCGCGATCCGTCCGTGCCGATGATGCTGGCCGAACTGATGATCGAGGCCAGCCTGCCGGAAGGCATCCTCAATGTCGTCAATGGCGACAAGGAAGCGGTGGACGCCATCCTCGACGATCACGACATCAAGGCTGTCGGCTTCGTCGGCTCCACGCCGATCGCGCAGTACATCTATGCGCGCGGTACGGCCAACGGCAAGCGCGTGCAGTGCTTCGGCGGCGCCAAGAACCACATGGTGATCATGCCCGACGCGGACATGGACCAGGCGGTAGATGCGCTGATTGGCGCGGGCTACGGCGCGGCGGGCGAGCGCTGCATGGCGATCTCGGTTGCGGTGCCGGTTGGCGACGCGACCGCCGATGCGCTGATGGAAAAGCTGGTTCCGCGCGTCGAATCGTTGAAGATCGGGCCCTACACCGCCGGCAACGACGTCGATTTCGGCCCGCTGGTGACGCGCGAGGCGCAAAAGCGCGTGCTCGGCCTCGTCAACCGCGGCGTGGAAGAAGGGGCGACGCTTGCCGTGGACGGCCGCGGCTTCAAGATGCAGGGCTACGAGGACGGCTTCTTCGTCGGCGCTTGCCTGTTCGATCACGTGACGAAGGACATGGACATCTACAAGACCGAGATCTTCGGTCCCGTGCTCTCCGTTGCGCGCGCGAAAAACTACGAGGAGGCGCTCGACCTGCCGATGAG
>CALMYO010000082.1 GCA_937873685.1 uncultured Paracoccaceae bacterium | reverse complement strand
CGGCCGGCCCGTCCGGATCGTCCGGCCGGCGCGGCCCGGTGGAGAAGGTCGTGTAGACGCTCATGTCCTGGCCGGTCGCCGAGCGCGCCAGCACCCGCAGGATCTGGCTTACATCCTCAAGCGTCGGCGTGATCTTCTCGACCGAGGCGACGACGACATGCACCTTGCCGAGCAATTGCGTCAGGTCGCCATTGCCCTCGTTGGTGACGATCACCGAAGTGCCGGTCTCGGCGACGAGGAAATTGGCGCCGGTGATGCCGACATCGGCGGCGAAGTATTTCTCGCGCAGCACGCCGCGGGCTTCCGCCAGCAGCGATTCCTTGGCGGTCAGGTCGCGATCCTTGTCGAGATGGGTGTGGACGCGGCGGAAATCCGCCTCCACCTGGTCGGCGTTCACATGCACCGCCGGCGCGATGATGTGACTCGGGTGTTCGCCGCGCAACTGGATGATGTATTCGCCGAGATCGGTCTCGACCGGCTGGATGCCGTTCTTCTCAAGGAAATCGTTGAGCTCGATCTCCTCGGTGATCATCGACTTGCCCTTGGTGACGGTGCGGGCGTTCGCCTTGCGGCAGATATCGAGGATGATGCGCCGCGCATCTTCTGCCGTCTCGGCCCAGTGCACCACGCCGCCGGCTTGCGTCACCCTGGTTTCCCAGGCCTCCAGGTAGAGGTCGAGATGGGCGAGTGCGTGGTTCTTGATGTCGCGGGCGCGATCGCGCAGCGCCTCGAACTCGGGCAAAGCCTCGGCCGCCTTGCGCCGCTTGTCGATGAAGCCGCCGCGCACATTGGTCATCGCCCGCTGCAGCTGTTTGTCGGCCAGCGCGGCAGAGGCGTTCGCCTTGAACTGGGGAGAAGTGATCTGCATTGCGTGGCTCCGTTAACGCCCGCCAATCGGCGGTTCGCCGGTCATGCCGGCGAGCACCTCGGCGACGTGGCGCGCCGCGACGGTCGAACCCTGGCGCTTCAGCTTGCCGGCCATGTTCATCAGGCAGCCAAGATCGCCGGCCAGCAGCAGCGGCGCGCCCGAGGCTTCGATGCACTCGGTCTTGGCGGTGACGATCTTGTTGGAGATCTCGGGATACTTCACGCAGAACGTGCCGCCGAAGCCGCAGCACACATCGCTGTCGCGCATTTCTTTCAGTTCCAGCCCCGCGACGGAGGCCAGAAGCGTGCGCGGCTGCGCCTGCACGCCAAGCTCGCGCAGGCCGGAACAGGAATCGTGGTACGTCACCGCGCCGTCATGGCGGGAGCCGACGGCGCGCACGCCCATCACGTCGGTCAGGAAACTGGTTAGTTCCCATGTTTTGCCGGCAAATGATTTGGCGCGCTGCTCCCATTTCGCATCGCCTGCAAACAGTTCGGGGTAGTGCATCTTCAGCATGCCGCCGCAGGAGCCGGAAGGCGCGACGACATAGTCGAAATCCTCAAACAGCGCGATCGCCTGTTCGGCGATGGCGCGGGCGTCGGCCTTGTCACCCGAATTGAAGGCCGGTTGGCCGCAGCAGGTCTGCGCCAGCGGCACGTCCACCTCGCAGCCGGCGTCCTCCAGCAGCTTGACGGCGGCAAAGCCAACCGACGGGCGGAACAGGTCGACAAGGCAGGTGACGAACAGGCCGACCCGCGGCTTCTTCTCAGACACTGGCGATTTCCTCTTGCTGACCTTGCGCACCCGCCTTGCCACCGCGATGCGCCAGACGCAAGCGGGCGACAGCCGCCCAGCCGTCGGCCCGCTCGGCTTCGCCCATCGCCTGTTCGATGAAGGCGATATGCGCCGCCGCCGCCGCGCGCGCCGCCTGCGGGTCTCCGGCGGCAATCGCGTCGTGGATCGCGAGGTGCTGCGAAAGCAGGCGATCGCCGGCGCCAGCCATGCGATAGATCAGCGTGCGGTTGAAGAAGACGCCGTTGGCGAGCAGGCGATAGCAGGAGCGCAAGGTGTGCAGCAGGATGATGTTGTGGGCGCATTCACCGACCGCGTTGTGGAACTCGACGTCGATCTCCGCCTCGCGGGCGAAGTCGGCGCGCGCATGCGCCGCCCGCATCTCCTCGACGATCTGCGCCAGCATCGCCTTGTCGTCCGCCGTTGCGCGACGTGCGGCGAGTTCTGCGGCCGTCGTCTCGATCTCGCGGCGGAACTCGAGGTAGTCGCGCACCGCGCGCGGGTGGCCCGAAACAAGCTCCGTCATCGCCGGAGAGAACACCTCGCCGATCACGTCGGCGACAAAGGTGCCGCCGCCGTGGCGCGTGGCTATCAGCCCGCGCGTCTCCAGCGCCTTCAGCGCCTCGCGCAGGACCGGCCGCGAAACATCGAACTGCCGCGCCAGTTCGCGCTCGCCCGGCAGGCGGTCGCCGACGCGCAGCACGCCGTCGAGGATCAGGTCCTCAATGCGGGCGCAGACGGCGTCCGCCGTGCGCGCCGGTTCGATGCGCGAGAACAGCGCTGTCATGGCCGGAAGACAAAATCGCAGGTGCAACCCATGCGACGATCATAACGGCTGTGGCGATAACTGGTCAATGTTTTTGTCCACTTGTGAATTGACAAGTCTGTTGTGCGAGAGCTCCGATTGTGCAACGCAACAGTTCCGGTCAGGCGGTCCACTGCGACCGCCGCGCCGTTCAATTCGCACCGCTGAACAGGAGTTTTCCGGTGACAGAGGCATCGTCGGACATGGGAGCGAGGCGCGGCGCGTTTGGCTTGCCGCTGCATCCGGGGCGCAGCGCGGCGCTCGGCGAGGTGCATTCGCGTCCCGCCCCGCCGATGGCGCCGCCGCGGGCGGCGATCAAGCTGGTGTTCATGACCGATGGCGGCGCTGTGGTCGATCATGCCACGCTTTCCGAACTCTGCCGCCAGCAGGGCGTCGCATCGCCGGATCGCAGCGCGCGCCACCATGCGATGAGCTGGGGAAAAGGCAGCCTTCGGTGGGAGAGGCATACCGAATGCTCGACCTGGACCTTCGAAGGCCCGGCCGCGAACTCGACCGGCGGGCAGACAGACAACCATCCTTTCGGAGCCGCATTTCCGCCGCCCGGCTCGCTGATCTGCGGCATGCGATTGCAGCTGCACCCGCATACGCAAGACCTTGAACCGCTGCTGGCGCATTTCGATCCCACAACGCTTTGCGCCTCGCGCAGCGTCGGCGGCGCCATCGTTGCCACCGATTTCCGCCAGGATGCCGACGGGCTGACCCGATTTCTCGTCATCGACAACGGTCTTTCCCCGGCTCGCGCCGGAGCGTTGGCGCAGCGCCTGTTCGACATCGAGATGTACCGAACGCTGGCGCTTCTCGGCCTGCCGCTGGCGCAAAGCCTGTCGCCGCGGTTGCGCGCAACGGAGGACAAGCTGACCGACATAACGCGGCGCATGCGCGATGCGGCCGGTCCCGACAGCCACGCCATCCTCGATGAACTGATTTCGCTTGCCGCCGAACTGGAGGCGGATTCGGCCGCCAGCTTCTACCGGTTCGGCGCCAGCCGAGCCTATGACGACATCGTCCATGACCGGCTTGAGGCGTTGGAAGAACAGCCGCTTGCGGGCTACGAGACCTTCGCGGCCTTTCTTGACCGGCGCATGGCGCCGGCGATGCGCACCTGCCGCTCGGTGGAAGAGCGCCAGATCAACCTTTCGGCCAAGCTGGCGCGCACCGCGACCCTGCTGCGCACGCGCGTCGACGTGGACGTGGAGCGGCAGAACCGCGACCTGCTTGCCTCGATGAACCGGCGCGCCAAGCTGCAACTGCGGCTGCAGCAGACCGTGGAAGGGCTCTCGGTTGCAGCGGTTTCCTACTACGTCGTGGGATTGTTCGGCTATCTCGCCAAAGGGCTGCAACTGGAACGCTTCGGCATCAAGCCGGAGTACCTTACGGCCGCTTTCGTTCCGGTCGCCCTGTTCGGCGTGTGGTGGCTGGTGCGGCGCATCCGCCGCGGCCACGCCGAGGACGAATGAGCAAAGGCCGGACCGCCGGGAGGGGCGATCCGGCAGTCCGGCCCTTCGTCCTTCCGCGATCGCTCAGCGGAACGACATCTTGTGCAGCTTGAGTTTCGGCTGCGTGAAGCGGAAGCCGCCGAGCTTGCCGCCGACTTTGCCGACAGGCTCGTTGACGTCACAGGCATCAAGCCCGTCGTCGATGCACTTCTTGTAGGAGGCGTCGCCGTAATCCTTGCCGGGATGGTCGGCGTTGCACTGGCGGGTGACGCGACTCTAGCAATCGTCGCCACCGGGCGCGGTCGGGCTGTTGTCGGCAGCGAGGACGCCGGCGGCGCCGATCAAATGGCGATGGCGGAGGCGGCGATGCGGATGGAGAAGGTGGCGGTCATGGGGGCGTTTCCTCGTTCTTTTTTTGTTGCTTCGGGGCGATGCGGCGTTTCCAGCCGACACGCGTAACCTGCGCCACGCCTTGTGAGCCGGGCCTGAACTGCCCGTTCATCGCCCGTTACCCGTCGCGACCGTTTCCGGCTCAAGGCGGGGTTGCGGGGCAAACGGGCAAAGTGTTTTGCATCGCGCCATACCCCCACCCCCAACCCCTCCCCTCAAGGGGGAGGGAGGCGGGCTGACCGTGGACCCAGCCATTGCCAACAGCGTTGCGTCATTTCCGGTTATCAGTGCGCGACCTTGCAGTCCCCTCCCCCTTGAGGGGAGGGGTCAGGGGTGGGGGTAAACATCACCCGATTGCCCTGGCGGGGGTCGCATTGGCCGTTGCGCCCTTCGCCACGAACTGGTAAAGACAATTGACCAGTTGGGAGCACGCGCATGAACGAACTTGCTATGCCTGCGGTCGACAAGGCGGTGATGGCGCGGCGCGCTGAGATCGTGGCGGCGCTGCGGGCCATTGTGCCCGGCGAGGGCGTGGTCGACTCCGTCAACGGCATGCGGGTGTTCGAGACCGACGGCCTGACCGCCTATCGCCAGCTGCCGCTCGTGGTCGTGCTGCCGCAGACCGTGGCGCAGGTCGCCGCGGTGCTGAAATACTGCAACAGGAACGGCATTCGCGTGGTGCCGCGGGGTTCCGGCACATCGCTCTCCGGCGGGGCGCTGCCGCTCGCCGATGCGGTGCTGCTGGTGATGAGCCGCTTCAACCAGATCCTCTCGATCGACTACGCCAACCGCATCGTCGTCGCGCAGCCCGGCGTGACCAATCTTGGCATCACGCGGGCGGTGGAGGGGGAGGGGTTCTACTACGCGCCCGATCCCTCCTCGCAGATCGCCTGCTCGATCGGCGGCAATGTGGCGGAAAACTCCGGCGGCGTGCACTGCCTGAAATACGGGCTGACCGCCAACAACGTGCTTGGCATCGAGATGGTGACGATCGACGGCGAGGTGTTGCGTCTTGGCGGCGCGCATCTCGACAGCGAGGGCTATGACCTGCTCGGCCTGATGACCGGGTCGGAAGGCCTGCTCGGCGTCGTCACCGAGGTGACGGTGCGCATCCTGCAAAAGCCCGAGACCGCGCGCGCGGTGCTGGTCGGATTCCCGACATCGGAACAGGGCGGCCAGTGCGTCGCCGACATCATCGGCGCCGGCATCATTCCCGGCGGCATGGAGATGATGGACCGTCCGGCGATCCATGCGGCGGAAGCCTTCGTGCATGCCGGCTATCCGCTCGATGTCGAGGCGCTGCTGATCGTCGAACTGGACGGGCCGGCGGCGGAGGTCGATCACCTGATCGACCGCATAGAGGAGATCGCGCGCAGGAACGGCGCCGTGACGACGCGGGTTTCGACCTCGGAGGAAGAGCGCCTCGCCTTCTGGGCCGGCCGCAAGGCGGCCTTTCCGGCTGTCGGCCGCATCTCGCCGGATTACTACTGCATGGACGGCACCATTCCGCGCAAGGAATTGCCGCGCGTGCTCGCCGGCATGCGCGACCTGTCGGAAAAATACGGGCTTGGCGTCGCCAACGTGTTCCATGCCGGCGACGGCAACCTGCATCCGCTGATCCTCTACGACGCCAACAAGCCCGGCGAACTGGAGGCGGCCGAGGCCTTCGGCGCCGACATCCTGCGGCTTTGTGTACAGGTCGGCGGCGTACTGACCGGCGAGCACGGGGTTGGCGTGGAAAAGCGCGACCTGATGGGCGAGATGTTCACCGATGACGATCTCAACCAGCAGATCCGCGTCAAATGCGCCTTCGATCCGCAGCATCTGCTCAATCCGGGCAAGGTGTTCCCGCAACTGCATCGCTGCGCCGAGATGGGGCGCATGCATATCAGCCGCGGGCAACTGCCGTTTCCGGATATCCCGAGGTTCTGAGGGATGGTGCTGCGTTCCGGCCGGGATTTCGGTGCCATTGGAGCGTTGTGCGCGCCGGACTTCGGATGGCCGCACGCCTTGTTGGTAAGGCTGATTCGCCTTACTTTCTCGGTCTGGAAAGGAGACCGGACATGACCACGCTGACCGTGACGGCCAAGGGTCAGGTGACCCTGAAAAAGGAGTTGCTGAAGCATCTCGGCGTGAAGCCGGGGGAGAAGGTGGACGTGGAGGAGTTACCGGATGGAAAATTGGCGATAACCGCCGCGCGACGCAAGGGGAGTTGGGCCGAATTCTACGGTATCCTCGCGGGAAAGACTGACAAGGTCGCAACCATCGATGAAATGAATGAGGCGATAGAGCGAGGCTGGCCGGCTTGAATGAAGATAACCAGTGACACAAACATGCTGGTCAGGATGGCGACCCGCGATGACAGCGGGCAAGCCTCGATGGCGTTCGCGATCGTCTCGAAGGCGGAAACTGTGGCGGTACCGATCCCTGCATTGCTGGAATTCGTTTGGGTGCTGAAAAGTGTCTACCTGTTTTCCCGTGAGGAGATAGCTGAGGCTCTGCGCAGCCTGATCGACCTCGAAACCGTGGTCACAGACAGACATGCGATCGAAATCGGTCTGCGGGTTTACAGCGCTGGCGGAGACTCCGCGGACGGTGTGATAGCTGCCTCAGGCGTGGCAATGGGAGGCGAAACTTTCGTCTCCTTCGATCGAAAGGCGGTGAAACGGGTTTCTGAATCCGGGATTGCTGCGCTTGATGCACGAGAGCTCGCATGACGACCTTCACCCCCACCACACCTGCCGAAACCCTTGCCGCCGTCAGCTGGGCGGTATCGGAGGAAGCGCCGCTGGAGATCGTCGGCCACGGCTCGAAACGGGGCCTTGGCCGGTCGGTGCAGGCGGCGAACACGCTCGACCTGTCGCGCCTTTCGGGCGGCACGCTGTATGAACCGGGGGGACTCGTGATGTCGGCGCAAGCCGGCACGCCGCTTGCCGAAATCGAGGCGCTGCTTGCGGCAAACAACCAGGAACTCGCCTTCGAGCCAATGGATTACGCTCACCTGCACGGCGCCGCACCCGGACGCGGGACCATCGGCGGCGTGTTTTCCTGCAATCTTTCCGGCCCGCGCCGGCTCAAGGCGGGCGCGGCGCGCGATCACATCCTCGGCGTCGAGATCGTCACCGGGCGCGGCGACATCGTGAAATCCGGCGGACGGGTGGTCAAGAACGTCACCGGTTACGACCTGTCGAAGCTGATGTGCGGGGCCTACGGCACCCTTGGGGCGCTGACGCAGGTTACCTTCAAGGTGCTGCCGCGCGCCGAGACGGAGGAAACGTTCGTTCTTCGCGGCTTGAGCGACGCCGACGCCGCCGCGGTGATGGCGACAGCAATGGGCTCCAGCGCCGACGTCTCTTCCGCCGCGCACTTGCCGGAGACGGTCTGCGGCAAGGTGGCCGATGGCGCGCTTTCGGGAGAAGCCGCGACGGCGTTGCGGCTGGAAGGGTTCGGCCCGTCAGTGGCGGCGCGGCGTGACACGCTGCACCGGTTGTTTCCAGCCGGCAGGATCGACGTGCTCGATGAAGCGACCTCGCGAAAGCTGTGGCGCGACATCCGCGATTGCGCGTCGTTCGCCGGCGCCGAAACCCCGGCGTGGGGGGTCTCGCTGCCGCCGATGAGGGGTCCCGCCTATGTGATGGACCTGCGCATGCAGACGGCTGCCGGCGCATTCTATGACTGGCAGGGCGGGCTGGTGTGGCTCGCCATGCTGGACGGTCCGCAGGCCGAGACGGTGCGTGGTCTTGTGGCGCGCCATGGCGGGGGGCATGCGACGCTGGGGCGCGCCTCGTCGTCAATACGCAACGCCACCCCGCCGTTTCATCCACAACCGCCGGCGCTGGCGGCGCTTTCAAAGCGCCTGAAGGAAGAGTTCGACCCGAAAGGCATGCTGAACCCGGGGCGGCTGATGGCTGGCGTTTAGGCAGACTTCGGACACAAAACGAGGACCACCCCATGAGCGACCCCAATCCGAATACCCGCGAAACCGACAAATGGCTTGAGCCGGGCAAGACCAATGCGCAGGTCATCTACATTCTCTATCTCGTCGGCTTCATCGTCGGGATCACAGCGCTGGCCGGCCTCGTCATCGCCTACATGAATCGTGGCAAGGCCGGCGGTTTCGTTGAAACCCACTACACCTGGCTCATCCGAACCTTCTGGATCTCGCTGCTCTTCAGTCTGGTGTCTGCGCTGCTGATCGTCGTTGCCATCGGTTTTGTCGGCATGATTGCCACCGCCGTATGGGTGCTGGTCCGGCTCGTGAAAGGGCTGCAAGCGCTCGGCCGCAACGAACCGGTTGCCAACCCGCTGACGTGGTGGATTTGAACGCAAGGACTCCGATGCAAACTTCCTTCACCCTCGCGCAGCTTGCCGATCCCCACGTGGCGGATGCCGAGAAGATCCTGCGCGCTTGCGTCCATTGCGGGTTCTGCACCGCCACCTGCCCGACCTATGTGACGCTCGGCAACGAGCTCGACAGTCCGCGCGGGCGCATCTACCTGATCAAGGACATGCTGGAGAACGGCAGGCCGGCGGACGAGGAGATCGTCACCCATATCGACCGCTGCCTGTCGTGTCTGGCGTGCATGACAACCTGCCCGTCCGGCGTGCACTACATGCATCTGGTCGATCACGCCCGCGCCCATATCGAAAAAACATACAAGCGCCCGGCGATGAACCGCTTCACCCGTGCGCTGCTCGCGGCCGTGCTGCCGTATCCCGCCCGATTCCGGCTCGCATTGCGGGCTGCCGCACTGGGGCGTCCCTTCGCCGGGCTGTTCGAGGGCGTTGGCGTGCTGAAACCCTTTGCGGCGATGCTGAGAATCGCGCCGCGCGCCGTGCCGCCTGCCTCGCCATTCGCAAGGCCCGGCGCGCACAGGCCGACGGCGGCGCGGCGCGGGCGCGTCGCCATCCTCACCGGCTGCGCCCAACCGGTGCTGAAACCGTCGATCAACGCGGCGACGATCCGCCTGCTCACCCGCCTCGGCGTCGAGGTAGTGGTGCCGCAGGGCGAGGGCTGCTGTGGCGCGCTGGTGCATCACATGGGCCGCGAGGAGGCCGCGCTCGCCGATGCGCGCCGCAATGTCGACGCCTGGACGCGCGAGATCGAGGCCGGCGGACTGGACGCGATCATCATCACAGCGTCCGGCTGCGGCACGACAATCAAGGATTACGGCTACATGCTGCGGCTCGATGTGGCGTACCGGGACAAGGCCGCGCGTATCTCGGCGCTGGCGAAGGACGTCACGGAGTATCTTTCGACGCTCGACCTGCCGGAGCCCGCGGTGAAGCCCGGCCTGCGCGTCGCCTATCACTCCGCCTGCTCGATGCAGCACGGCCAGAAGATCACCCGCCAGCCGAAGGAGTTGCTGAAGCGCGCCGGCTTTACGGTGGTCGATCCCGCCGAGGGGCATCTTTGCTGCGGCTCGGCCGGCACCTACAACATCATGCAGCCCGACATCGCAACGACCTTGCGCGACCGCAAGGTGAAGAACATCGCCGCCACCAGACCGGACCTGATCGCCACCGGCAATATCGGCTGCATGACCCAGATCGCGCAGGGCACGCAAATCCCGATCGTCCATACCGTTGAACTGCTCGAATGGGCGCATGGCGGCGACAAGCCGGCAGGCATTGGCTGAGAAGCCAACCGCTGCTATTTGCCGGGATCGATCCTGACTTCGGAAACCGGCATGACCGCCACCCGTCACCCGCTTGAATTCGACCGCATTGCCCCCGGCGAGGGCGAGGCGCGCGCGGCTGCGTTTCGCGCGACGATGGGCACGCGGCGCACGGTGCGCGACTTCTCCCCCGAACCGGTTCCCGCATCGCTGATCGAGACCTGCGTGATGACGGCGGCGAGCGCACCCTCCGGCGCCAACCAGCAGCCCTGGACTTTCGTGTGCATCGGCGAGGCGGAGACCAAGCGCCGCATCCGGCTGGCGGCGGAAGAGGAGGAACGCGCCTTCTATGGCGGGCGCGCCTCGCAGGAATGGCTCGACGCGCTGTCGCCGCTCGGTACCGACGCCGACAAGCCGTTCCTCGAAACCGCTCCCTGGCTGATCGCCATCTTTGCCCAACGGTGGGGCGAGGATGCCGAGGGCAACCGGACCAAGCACTATTATGTGCCGGAATCGGTCGGCATCGCCACCGGCCTGCTGATCGCGGCGCTGCACCAGGCGGGTCTGGCGACCTTGACCCACACGCCTTCCCCGATGGGGTTCCTGAACGAGATCTGTGGCCGGCCGGAGAACGAAAAGCCGCTGATCCTGCTGGTCTGCGGCTATCCCGCCGCAGGCGCCACGGTGCCGGCGATCACGAAGAAGGGAGCAGGCGAAGTCATCGTCTGGAAGACATGAGCGGCCGCGACCTTCAAGTCAACAGCCGGCTCACGATCCCCGAGGCGCAGCTGTCGGAGAGTTTCATCGTCGCAGGCGGTCCGGGCGGGCAGAACGTCAACAAGGTTGCGACCGCCGTGCAACTGCGTTTCGCGGCAACGGAAAGCGGGCTGTTCGACGAGTCGGTGCTGGCGCGCCTGCTGCGGCTTGCCGGCAGCCGCGCGACGCTAGCCGGGGAAATCCTGATCGAGGCCTCGCGTTTCCGCACCCAGGAGCGCAACCGCGCTGATGCGCGCGACCGGCTGACGGCGCTGGTGGAAGAGGCGCTGAAACCGCCACCGCCGCCGCGCAAGAAGACGAAGCCGACAAAGGCCGCCAAGGAACGACGCCTCAAGGCCAAGGCCACCCGCTCGGTCGTGAAACAGGGACGCGGCCGGGTCGGTGGAGACGACTAGGGCATCGAGCGCAGAGCAGGAATCGGCCGGGCGCTTTTCCCTCCCCTTCAGGGGAGGGTGTCGGCGAAGCCGACGGGTGGGGTGAATGCAATGCAGTTTGTGGCGTCCAGCATGCACGATAACGCGACTCCCCCTCCGATCGCTTCGCGATCACCTCCCCCTCTCGGGGGAGGAAAAAGGCGCCCGGTCGCTTTGCCGTCGGGAAATCGTGAGCGCTGCCCCGGATGATACGCCCGATGCTATAGCCGCCGGCGCGTCTTGCAGCGCCAGGACCCTTTCAGCCGCGCACATATTTTCTGCGCCTGCCTTTTCTTTGCCGCCAGTCGATGCCACATGAAAATGCGTGTTCACGCGCGGGGCAGATCAAGGGGAGACCATTCCATGGGATTTTTCGATTTCGTCAAGAACGCCGGCAAGAAGCTCGGCTTCGGCAATGACGACGAGGCGAATGCGAAGGAACTGAAGAAGGAAATCGATTCGCACAAGCTCGGCTCCGAGAAGGTCGAGGTCGTCGTCAAGGGCGACACCGCGGTGCTCAAGGGCGCGGTCAAGGACCAGTCGATCTTCGAGAAGGTGATCGTTGCGGCCGGCAATACGCTTGGCATCTCGAAGGTCGAGGCGTCGGAACTGAAGATCGTCGCGCCGGAATCCGGGCTGAAGCTCGACGGCAATGTCGACATGACGGCGCTGGTCGCCTCCGCCACCCCTGCGAAGGAACCGCGGTTCCACACGGTCGCAAAGGGCGACACGCTGTGGGCGATCGCCGAGAAGGAATACGGCAAGGGCAAGGGCGCGAAGTACAACGTGATCTTCGAGGCCAACAAGCCGATGCTGAGCCACCCGGACAAGATCTATCCGGGCCAGGTGCTGCGCATCCCCGATATCGAGACGGCCTGACGCCCATGGTCACGCGCCGCGCCCTCATCGTTTCCGGTTGCGGCGCGTTCGCCGCATCAGTGCAAGTGTCGCCGGCCTTTGCCGGCGACGAGCCCTACGATGTCGGGCGCGACGATCCCGACCGCAAACCGATCCTCGATGCGATTCGCCCGCGTGTGGAATCGGAGATGCGCGGGCCGGTCGAATTCGTGGTGCGCTCCATCCGCGCGCAGGGCGGTTTTGCCTTCGCGGTCCTCGATCCGCAGCGGCCGGGCGGCAAGCCGATCAGCCCGGCCGAAACCGGCCATGCCGACGCAGCCGAATTCATGGACGGCTTGACCGTTTATGCGCTGGTGCTGTGGTCGAACGATCGCTGGAACCTTGTCGATGCGGTTACCGGGCCAACGGATGTCGCCTACGAGCCTTGGCCTGCGATCTACGGCGCGCCGCCGGCGATCTTCGGGTTCTGAGTTCGCGGCACGCAAGACCACCGGTCCGGATAATTGCTCCGGGCTGGAAGCGGCGAAAGAATTGTCCTAAGGCATCCCGGTTCAGTTTCGTGGCGCGCCCGCAAGGGCGCGTCCCAAGGGAAAGACGTTTCGCATGAGCACCCGCATCGACGCCAGGTTTGCCGCGCTGCAGCAGGAGGGGCGCCCGGCGCTTGTCACCTACTTCATGGGTGGCGATCCGGATTACGAAACCTCGCTTGCGATCATGAAGGCGCTGCCAAAGGCCGGCAGCGACATCATCGAACTCGGCATGCCGTTCTCCGACCCGATGGCGGACGGTCCGGCGATTCAGGCCGCCGGACTGAGGGCATTGAAGGGTGGGCAGACGCTTGCCAAGACCCTTGCGATGGCGCGCGACTTTCGCGCCGGGGACGACGCGACGCCGATCGTGCTGATGGGATACTACAACCCGATCTACATTTACGGCGTTGAACGGTTTCTCACGGATGCGAAATCGAGCGGCATCGACGGGTTGATCATCGTCGACCTGCCGCCGGAAATGGACGACGAACTGTGCCTGCCGGCGTTGAAGGCCGGGGTCAATTTCATTCGCCTCGCCACGCCGACCACCGACGACAAACGCCTTCCGGCGGTGCTCGCCAACACCTCGGGCTTTGTCTACTATGTCTCGATGACGGGCATCACCGGTTCGGCGCTGCCGAACACCACCAAGGTCGCCGCGGCGGTCAATCGCATCAAGGGACACACAAATCTTCCGGTCTGTGTCGGCTTCGGGGTCAAGACGGCCGAGCAGGCGCGGGCGATCGGCGCGTCTGCGGATGGCGTAGTCGTGGGAACCGCGATCGTCAACGCCGTTGCAAACGTGCTGGACGGGCAGGGCAGGGCGGTTGCCAGCCCTGCGGAGGCGGTTGTGACGCTGGTTTCCGGCCTTGCGCAGGGCGTGCGGTCCGCCAGGCTTGCGCCGGCGACCTGAAAACGCCACATAGCCCGGAAATATGTAAGGCCCCGACATCGGGCAAGCGCGGGATCAAGCCATGAACTGGATCACCAATTTCGTCCGGCCGAAGCTGAACACGATGCTCGGGCGGCGCGAACTGCCGGAAAACCTCTGGATCAAATGCCCGGAGACCGGCGAGATGGTGTTCCACACCGATCTCGAGAAGAACCAGTGGGTGATCCCCGCTTCCGGCCACCACATGAAGATCGCGGCGAAGGAGCGCCTGAAGCATTTCCTCGACGATGGCCGCTTTGAATTGCTGGAAAGCCCGAAGGTGGCGGCCGATCCGCTGAAGTTCCGCGACCAGAAACGCTACATCGACCGGCTCAAGGAGAGCCGCACCAAGACCGGTCTCGACGATTCGGTCATCAATGCGATCGGCGACCTTGAAGGTATCGGCATCGTCGCCACGCTGCACGAATTCAGCTTCATGGGCGGATCGCTCGGCATGGCGGCTGGCGAAGCGATCGTGAAGGGCTTCCAGACAGCGGTGGCGAGGAAACGGCCGCTGGTGATGTTCACCGCATCCGGCGGCGCCCGCATGCAGGAGGGTATCCTCTCGTTGATGCAGCTGCCGCGCACGACTGTGGCGGTGGAGATGCTGAAAGAGGCGGGCCTGCCCCTCATCCTCGTTCTCACCAACCCCACAACGGGCGGCGGTTTGGGATCCTACGCCCCGCTTGGCGGCATCCCCAATACCGAGCCCCGCGCGGTGATCGGCTTTGCCGGCGCACGGGTGATCGAGCAGACGATTCGCGAGCGGTTGCCGGACGGTTTCCAGCGCGCCGAATACCTGCGCGACCATGGCATGGTCGACATGGTGGTGCCGCGCACGGAATTGCGCCCGACCATCGCGCGGCTGCTGCGCCTGATGTTGAAGAAGCCGGCGCCCGGCGATGACAAGCCGGCCGCCGAGCGGACCGAGACCTCGGCTGAAACCGCGGTCGCCGCATCCGCCGACAGCCCGACGACTGCGCCGGCGAAACCGGAAACGCCGGCCGCCGCTTCCTGATTCCTCCCGCAACTGCTGGGTTCCCACATGGCCGACACTACCGGGCGATCGAAAGCCTCGGTCGAGATCGACCGGCTACTGGCGCTGCACCCCAAGGGCTTCGACCTTTCGCTGGAGAGGATCGAGCGTCTGCTCGGCGCGCTCGGCCGCCCGCAAGACCGGTTGCCGCCGGTGATCCATATTGCCGGCACCAATGGCAAGGGATCGGCGGCCGCGTTCAGCCGCGCCTTGCTGGAGGCTTCCGGCCGCAGCGTCCATGTCCACACCTCGCCGCATCTGGTCGACTGGCACGAACGATACCGTATCGGCAAGGCGGGCGGTGCGGGCCGTTTTGTCGACGACGATGAACTCGCCGAAACGGTGCGCGAGGTCGCGTCGGCCAATGCCGGGGCGGCGATCACCGTATTCGAACTGCTCACCGCCGTCACCTTTGTACTGTTTTCGCGCCACCCTGCCGATGCGGCGATTGTCGAAGTGGGGCTTGGCGGACGTTTCGACGCGACCAACGTGATCCAGCACCCTGCCGTCTCGCTGGTCATGCCTGTTGCGCTGGACCACGAGGCTTGGCTCGGCGACCGGGTGGAGCTGATCGCGGCGGAGAAGGCGGGAATCGTCAAGCGGGGGCGACCGGTCGTGATCGGTCGCCAGGAATACGAGGCAGCGCGCGACGTGCTGGTGGCGACCGCCGAGCGGCTCGGTTGCCGGCTCAGCGTCTACGGTCAGGATTTCCACGCCATCGAGGAACACGGGCGGATGGTGGTGCAGACAGCCGACGGGCTCTACGACCTGCCGCTGCCGGCCTTGCCCGGTCGCCACCAGATCGCCAACGCCGCCGCTGCATTGCAAGCGGTCGCCGCCGCCGGGTTTGCCGTCAGCCAGGACGAGGCAGAGGCGGCCATGCTCAACGTCTCCTGGCCGGCCCGCATGCAACGCCTGTCACAGGGCGCTTTGGTCGGTCTCGCCCCCACCGGCTCCGAGATCTGGCTCGATGGCGGTCACAACCCGCATGCCGGCGTCGCCGTCGCCGAGACGCTCGCCGCGCGTGGCGACGCCGATCCCCGGCCCCTGTTACTGATCGCCGGAATGCTTGACACCAAGGACAATCGCGGCTGGTTCCGCGCTTTTGAAGGTCTGGCGAAGCGTGTGTACACCGTTCCTGTGCCGTCGAGCGACGCCGGCGTGACGCCCGCACTGCTTGCGGCTGCCGCTCATGAGGCCGGATTGCCTGCCGAGCCGATCGTAGGCGTCGCCGAAGCGCTGTCCCTTCTCGGCGCGACCTGGGACGACGCGACGCCCGCGCCGCGCATCCTGATCGGCGGGTCGCTCTATCTCGCCGGCGACGTGCTGCGCGCCAATGGCACGCCTCCGGAATGAATCGCGGCTGCGCGTGTGGCAAACTCAGTGCGTAGATTGGCCATTACCACAACACTCAACCCGGACGCCGTGCAGTGCGTTGGAAGGTTTCTGCGGGCATGTTTCGGCCCATGGCCATGCAGCCGATTCGGACCGGTGAATGATCCAGCCTCTGAGGGCGTCGAGGCCGATGCGGAGATACGATTTTCCAGCCGGTCGTGGGTCTTGCGACGGACCGGCTTGCCGCCGATTGTCTGGCTGGCGCTGGGATAGGCCCAGGTCACGTCGCAGCGGCGCCGACGGTCTTGATGTCCATGTGCGGATAGCGGGCATAGGCGATCGAGGAATGGAACTTCGCATTGTCGCCCGGCCGCGTGCCGGAAACGGAAGTGCGCGCGTCGTTCCCGGCATCGGCCGATGGATAGAGGAACTCGACCGCCGGGGTGGAGCCGGCCGCGGCGCGGTATTTGCGCACGCGCGCGCCGTCCGGGCCGTAGGCGAACTGCGTCGTCAGGAAGGGCGGCACGGTGGCGCGGGTGGTGGAGGCCAGCCGGTTGGCGCCATCCCAGCTGTGGAAATCAACGGCGTTGCCGGTCAGGTTGCCGTTGGCGTCATAGCTCTGCGGCACGCCGGCGATGGGGAATGCGGCATGCGGGCGGGGGATGGGAGGGGGCGGCGATTCTAGTGTATTTAGCAAATTGCCCCCGAGTTGAGTGGTGTAAAGTGACGATTTTCCTCTATATGCCACTGTCAATGCGCCGAAGATTTGCGATTCGCCAGAAATTTTCGTAATCTCCTGTCAAGATCATGGCTATCAGCACGAGCATCTTTGTTTTTTGTCTTGCGTTTACTATATGCCGCTACCCGCTTCTCCACTTGCTGGCTCATCAGGAAGTCCTGTCCCAACTCGGTGAAGTCCGAAAACATCATGACTGCTTCCGACCAGTCACAGCGCATAGCGGGCGCTTCCGGTTTGAGGAGTTCGTTCCTGCGGAAAAACTCAAGTTTCCCGCGAAGACTGAAGTGGCCTCGTTTGTTTGAACAGTAGGAACCTGTTTCTTAAGTGGATTTCC
>CALMYO010000081.1 GCA_937873685.1 uncultured Paracoccaceae bacterium | reverse complement strand
GGCCGCGGATTTCGGCCTCGTCACGCACGCCGCCGAGCGCCATGCGCACGAATTCGCGCCCCGTCGCCTTGGCGATCGATTTGCCGAGCGAGGTCTTGCCGACGCCGGGCGGGCCAACGAGGCACAGGATCGGCCCCTTCATCTTCTTCTGGCGGCTCTGCACGGCAAGGAATTCGACGATGCGCTCCTTCACCTTCTCCAGCCCGAAGTGGTCGTTGTCGAGCACTTCCTGGGCATGGGCCAGGTCGTGGTTGACGCGCGAGTTCTTCTGCCAGGGGATGGTCAGCATCCAGTCGAGGTAGTTGCGCACCACCGTCGCCTCGGCCGCCATCGGGCTCATGGTCTTGAGCTTCTTCAGCTCCGCTTGAACCTTCTCGCGAGCTTCCTTGGTGAGCTTCGTCTTCTTGATGCGGCCCTCGATCTCGGAAACCTCGTCGCGGCCGTCCTCGCCGTCGCCGAGTTCCTTCTGAATCGCCTTCATCTGCTCGTTGAGGTAATACTCGCGCTGCGTCTTCTCCATCTGCCGCTTGACGCGGCTGCGAATGCGCTTTTCCACCTGAAGAACGGAAATTTCCGCCTCCATGTGGCCGAGCGCCTTTTCAAGCCGCGCCTTGACGCTGGTGAGCGCCAACATTTCCTGCTTTTCGGGGATCTTCACGGAAAGATGCGCCGCAACCGTGTCGGCAAGGCGCGAGTGATCCTCGATCTGGCCGATGGCGCCGACCACCTCGGGCGATATCTTCTTGTTCAGCTTCACATAGTTGTCGAAGTCGGCGACGACCGAGCGGGCAAGCGCCTGCAGTTCGACGGCGCTTTCGGCCGGCTCCTCGACCAAGGTCGCCCAAGCTTCGTGAAACTCGCTACGCGGCGTGAAGCCGGAAACCGAAGCGCGCTGTACGCCTTCGACCAGAACCTTCACCGTGTTGTCGGGCAGCTTCAGAAGCTGCAACACATTGGCCACGGTGCCGGTGTCGTAAATCGCGTCCGAGGCCGGATCGTCGTCGCTGGCGTTCTTCTGGGTGACCAGAAGGATCTGCTTGTCGTGCTCCATCACCTCCTCGAGCGCGTGAATGGATTTCTCGCGGCCGACGAAGAGAGGAACGATCATGTGCGGGAAAACGACGATGTCGCGCAACGGCAGAACGGCATAACGCCCGCCCTCGCCGCCCGCCGCCGGTCTTCCAATGCTCTTGGTCATGTACTGTCCTTTCAGGGTCCCCGGTTTGCCACGTCGCAGCGGGCCATATCGGCCCCGCCGCAACGCGCCGGTCATCACGTTAACTGGAGACCGGGGCGGATGATTTCAACGGCCGGCGGCAAGCAGGACAAATTCCGCCGGCAACAGCGCCGCGTTCACGCACGGCGCAAAAGGAAACGTCAGGCGCTTGCCTCGACGTCGACACGGTCGGAGTAGATATACAGCGGTCGCGCATTGCCGCCGATCACCTCTGCGGAGATCACCACCTCGCGCACGCCATCCAGTTCCGGCAGATCGTACATCGTGTCGAGCAGGATCGATTCCATGATGGAGCGCAGGCCGCGCGCGCCGGTCTTGCGCTCGATCGCCTTCTTGGCGATCGCCGACAGCGCGTCCTCGTGGAAGGTCAGTTCCACGCTCTCCATCTCGAACAGGCGCTGGTACTGCTTCACCAGCGCGTTCTTTGGCTCCATCAGGATCTGGATCAGCGCCGGCTCGTCGAGATCCTCCAGCGTCGCCAGAACCGGCAGGCGGCCGACGAATTCCGGGATCAGGCCATATTTCAGCAGGTCTTCCGGCTCCACCTGCCGGAACAGTTCGCCGGTCTTGCGATCCTCCGGCGAGGCGACAGTGGCGGCAAAGCCGATCGAGGTCTTGCGGCCACGGTCGGAGATGATCTTGTCGAGGCCGGCAAACGCGCCGCCGCAGATGAACAGGATGTTGGCCGTGTCGACCTGAAGGAATTCCTGCTGGGGATGCTTGCGCCCGCCCTGCGGCGGCACGGAAGCGACCGTACCTTCCATGATCTTCAGCAGCGCCTGCTGCACGCCCTCGCCCGAAACGTCGCGGGTGATGGACGGATTGTCGGACTTGCGCGAAATCTTGTCGATTTCATCGATGTAAACGATGCCGCGCTGCGCGCGCTCGACATTGTAATCGGCCGATTGCAGCAGCTTGAGGATGATGTTCTCGACATCCTCGCCGACATAGCCGGCCTCGGTCAGCGTCGTGGCGTCGGCCATGGTGAAGGGCACGTCGATGATGCGCGCAAGCGTCTGCGCCAGCAGCGTCTTGCCGCAGCCGGTAGGCCCGATCAGCAGGATGTTCGACTTCGCCAATTCGACATCGTCGCTCTTCGACGCATGCGCCAGCCGCTTGTAGTGGTTGTGCACAGCAACAGCGAGAATGCGCTTGGCGTATTTCTGGCCGATCACGTAATCGTCGAGCACCTTCATGATCTGCTGCGGGGTGGGCACACCCTCGCGCGACTTCACCATGGAGGTCTTGTTCTCCTCGCGGATGATGTCCATGCACAGTTCGACGCACTCATCGCAGATGAAGACCGTCGGCCCGGCGATCAGCTTGCGCACCTCGTGCTGGCTCTTGCCGCAAAACGAACAGTAGAGCGTGTTCTTGGCGTCGCCGCCCCCGCCGCTGCTGTTGCCGATCTTGCTCATCTGGTCTTCCTTTCAGATCCTGTGCCCGGAAACCCGGAACTACGGCTGACGCCTGCGCTCGCGCCCTGCCGGCAAATCCCGGCGACCGCGAAACCGCTGTCCAAAGGCCGAGACCAACGCCCAACATTCTGATTCCCCGCCATCGGAAAAGCTACGGCGGGGAAACTCAACAACTTCTTAACATATCGGATCGTGCGCCGGAGAAAAGGGGGCAAAATGTCGTCACGCGCCAGTTTGCCCGCCCTTTCCAGACAAGCCGGAAAACGAAACGTCACCGCAATCGCCGAATTTGCACGAAACGCCAGCGCGCCTGTCCGCTTCCGATCAGCCCGCCTGCGGCGCCTCAACGCCTTCGCGGTTCTCGATCACCTTGTCGATCAGGCCGAATTCCTTCGATTCCTCGGCCGTCATGAAGTGGTCGCGATCGAGCGTCTTCTCGATGGTGTCGTAGTCGCGGCCGGTGTGCTTGACGTAGATCTCGTTCAGCCGGCGCTTCATCTTGATGATGTCCAGCGCATGGCGCTCGATGTCAGAGGCCTGGCCGGAGAAGCCGCCGGAGGGCTGGTGCACCATGATACGGGCGTTCGGCGTTGCGAAACGCATGTCCTTGTGGCCGGCGGTCAACAGCAGCGAGCCCATCGAGGCCGCCTGGCCGATGCACAGCGTCGATACCGCCGGCTTGATGAACTGCATGGTATCGTAGATCGCCATGCCCGAGGTCACCACGCCACCGGGCGAGTTGATGTAGAGGTGGATTTCCTTCTTCGGGTTTTCGGCTTCAAGGAACAGCAGCTGCGCGCAGACCAGCGTCGCCATGCCATCTTCCACCGGACCGGTGATGAAGATGATGCGCTCCTTCAGGAGGCGCGAAAAAATGTCATAGGCCCGCTCGCCGCGATTGGTCTGTTCGACGACCATCGGCACGAGGTTCATGGCGGTTGTAATCGGATCTTTCATTGTGACCTTCCTCTGGCGGGATGCGGCCTGGCCCTGCGGAACAGGAATCACCGGGCAGATATCCGCCCTAGATAGTGCGCACCCCCGTGCCGCCGCAAGCGGCCGGTCGCAACCATTTTCCGACAGGGTTGACGATCCAGGTTAAAGAACTCGTTTACCGCTTTCCTTAACCGAAAATAAACACTTCGCTTTTGCGCGATGATTTTTTCTGTAATGTTGCAGGCAGGCGCGAGCGCCAGTTCGAGTTTTGTTTGCGAGGAAGTTGCGTCATGTCAAAACGTCTTGTCAGCGCGGTTGCCGCGCTCGCCATCATCGCCACCAGCGCAGCGCCCGCGCTCGCCGGCGGCTCGTCGACCTGCCTGAAACCGGTCGAGACCCCTGCCCTCTACCAGACCGTGACCGAGCGTGTGCTGGTGCGTCCCGCGCAGCGCCAGGTCCATACGCGCCCGGCCGAGTATGGCTGGCGCAAGGAGCGCGTGCTGATCGAGCCGGAACGGGTGAGCTGGCGGGTCACGCCGGCGCAGTATCGCACCGTGCGCGAGAAGGTGATCGTCGAACCCGCCCGCACCGTCCGCCATGTCGTGCCTGCATCCTATTCCACCGTGCATGAGCAGGTGGTTGTGCGCCCGGCGACCGTTACCTGGGAATGGCGTCATATCAACGGCGAGCGCATCTACTGCAAGATCAAGCACCCGGCGCAGTTTGGCACGGTGGCGCGCACCGTCATGACCCATCCGGAGCGCGTTGTTCACAAGACCATCCCTGCGCGGTACGGCTGGCGCGAGAAGACGGTGCTGGTGCAGGGCGAAACGCGCCACAAGGTCGTGGTTCCGGCCCGCTATGGCTATGAGAAGCGCAAGGTGCTGGTTCGCCCGGCCGAGAGCTATGTCACCGAGACGCCAGCGCAGTATCGCACCGTTGAGCGCCGCGTGAAGGTGCGCGAGGCTTCCCACGGCTGGGTTGATGTCAGCCACAAATACCGGTGTTACTGAGACAACGGCGCGCCGGCGCGAACATGCGCCGGCGCTCCGTTTCCCGCGATCGGGGTGCGTGAGAGCGCTCCGGCAGGCTCAATCGCCATGAGCCCCGCCATACTCCACGTACTCCTTCTCCTCCACGAATCCCGCACCGACCTTGTCGTCGATCACGCGCTTGATCGCGGCGCGGCGGTCGTTGGTCTGGTAGACGGCGCGGGCGAGGCGGATGAACTCCGCGCCGAAATCGCCGGTGGCCTCGCATTTTCGGATATCGTCCTCGATTTCCCATAGCGCTTCGTTGACGCCCTTCAGCGCCGCGTAGTCACTGCCGAGGTCTGCGGCAGACATCACGGCCGCGCGGGTTTCTGCGAGGCTCGCCAGATGGGCGGAGACCGTCGCCCGCTTCGCCGCATCGGCCATGCGCTCGGTCTTGATTTCCAGGATCGAGACGCGGTCGAGGAAATCGCCGGCGGAAACCTCAAGCAGAATGTCCATCCTCAATCCTTCACGTAGATTTCGTCGACGCCGACATGAGTGACGAGCCGGTAGCCGGCAGCGCCCATCGCCTGCGCGATTGCGCCGCGTTGAGTGTTGTTCTCGATCGTCCAGGCGCGCACCGGAAAACGAGCGAAATCGAAACTCGCCAGCACCGCCTCCTCGCCGCCTTCGACATCGAGCGACACGTAGTCGATATCCGAAATGCCGTGTTCGGCGAGCAGTGTTTCCAGCCGGCGCAGCGACACTGTCAGCATCTCGCCATGAAAGCGACTGTCGGCCTCCACCTGCGCCCGCAATCCCGGATCGTAGGTCTTGGCTAGCCCGCTCATTTGCGTATAGCCGGCGGTGATGTTGAGGAACTGCGCCTCGCCATCCGAGCCGCCTACGGCGCATTCGGCCAACGGAGCGCGCCGGCAGGCGCGGGCCTGTGCGGCAAACTGCGGCGACGGCTCGACCAGCAGCCCGCTCCAGCCGCGATTGATCTCGAAGAACAGCGTGTTGGAGCCGGTCCAGCCGTCATAGGCGCCAATGTCGATAAAAACGCCGCCGCGCTTTCCCCTGAAGACCTGTTCATCCAAGAACCGGTCCTGCCCGGCCTGGCTGAACCAGCGCCAGCGCTCTCCTGCCTGCATCTGTGCGGCGCGCCAGGCATTCTGGCGCAGCCTGCCCGCCGCGCCGCCCGATGCCTGCGCGGCCGCCGCATCGTAGATGCGCGCCGCGAGCGCGAGTGCGCGCCCGGCGTCGCCGACCAGCCGGTCGGCATCGGCGAGCGTCCATTGGCGCTGTCCGCCCTGCCCGGCCTGCGGCGCGTCAGCCATGATGGCGCGCCTTCTTGTGCGGCTTGGCGGCGATGGCGGCCAGCGCCTTTGCCTCCAGTTTCTGGCGCAGATCGGCCTCGATGCTGGCAAAGACCGGCGGCCAAAGGTCATCCTGGTCCTTGCGATAAATGCGCATGTTCGGATACCACTGCGTCGTGTCGCCGAGCCCGTAGAGCCAGAACCCCTCGGCGGAGAGCATGTTCCAGTTCTCCTTGCCGAGTGTGCCGGCGATGTGCACCACGCCGGTGTCGGTCGTGATCAGCATGTCCATCTCGTCGATCACGGCGGCTGCATCGGCAAGATCGCGGTCGTCGCCGCAGGCATCGACGATGATTCCGGCCATGCCGCCCTTGATGAAATCCTCGTAGGCGCCGCCCTTGTAGAGGCTGAACAACTGAACACCCGGGATGCGCGCGATGCCGAGAAAATCCTCTGGCGAACATGACCGCTTGTGGTTCGACGGGTAGGTCAGGCTGCCTGTCCACACGATGCCGATCCTGAAGCGGTTGCGGAACGGCTCGACTATGCGGCGCGCCCGGGTGCGGCTGTCGTCGGGAATGTTGACCCGGATCGCCGGCGGCGGCTGCGGGCCCTCGAAACCGAGGAAATGCGGCAGGCTGATGATCGGGGTGTAGTAGTCGAAATGCTCCGTCATGCCGATTTCGCCGCGCACCTGGTCCGGCCCTTCCACCGCCTGCATGAAGCGCAGTAGCGGCGGCTTCACCAGCAGGTGCACTTCGCCGCCGAGCGCCTTGAGGCTGGGAAGGAAGCGCGACATGAAGATCATGTCGCCCATGCCCTGCTCCGGCAGCACGGCGATCTTCTTGCCTTTCAGATCCTCACCGGTCCAGCGCGGCCAGGGCGCGTTTTGCGGCAACGCCACCTCGCCACCGGCAAAGCGGCATTCGAAATCGGCAAACCCGCCCTTGTAGTCGCCAAGCGTCAGGCGGCAGAGCGCCGACTGGATGCGGTTCTTCTCATGAAAGCCGTGGAGCTTTTCCCACGCCTGCAGTTCGGCCAGTACCTGCTCGTGATGGCCCTGGCAGCGCAACGCCACCAGCCGCAGGCGAAAGGCTTCCGGATCCTTCGGCTTGTCCTTCAGGATGACCGCACATTCGGCGATCGCGCGATCGTATTCGCCTTCCGAAACCAGCGCGTTGATGAGATTGTTGCGCACTGTGTGGTTTTTCGGGTCGAGTTCGAGCGCGCGCAGGTGCGCGGCGATCGCGCCGGCAAACTTGCCCATCTTGCGCAGCAGCACGCCGAGATTGCCCCAGGCCTGGTAATCGAGCGGCACCTGCGAGAGATAGAGTCGATAGGCTTCCAGCGCCTCGGGACGCCGGTCGTTCTTGTGAAACTCGATTGCCTGGTTGAACAGGGATTTCTGTTCAGGCGTTCGCTGCATCTGCGGTTCTCTGGTCATGCGGGCTCGGAATACGTTCGCAAGGGTCGGTCCGCAGCGGCGGTTTCGTGCAAGGTTATGGCAAGCGGATGCACGCCGCGCAACTGCAATACGGCCTTCGCGGCGGCGCGCATGGCTTCACCCGGCCCACCGATCAAGAAAACCTGCATACCAGCGCTTCAATGCCGCATCGTGTTGCCTGAAGCCCAGCAGTTGATCTGCGAAGTTTTGCGTGCCCGGTGCATCTTCCCAGTCGGGCGATTCCGCTTGCCACTGGTCGAGGATCGGGCGGGTGACTTCCGGATGAAACTGCACGGCGATCACATTCGCGCCGAAACGGAAGGCCTGGTTCGGAAACAGATGCCCTGTCGCCAGCAATTCGGCGCCGGGTGGCAGGGTCCACCCCTGCGCATTGCCCTGCAAGGTCACCAGCCCGTCCGGCACCGGGTTGTCCAATGCGCCGGTCGCCGCGACCGGGTGATAGCCGAAGGCGCGCTTGCCCTGCGGGTGCCAGTCGACGTCGCCGCCAAGGCGATGGGCGAGCAGTTGCGAGCCGAGGCAGATGCCGAACATCGGCATGTCGGCCGCGATCATGTCGCCAATCCAGTCGATCTCACCCTGAAGCCAGGGTAGCGAAGCGCGATCCGTCACCATCTGCGGGCCGCCAAGCAGCATCACGGCGTCGACTGCGTCCGGCCGCGGCAACGCCTCGCCAAGCCAGGGGCGCACGATTGCGACGTCATGGCCGCGGGCGAGCAGATGCGCGACGCCGGAATCGGGTTCGGGCGTCGGCGTGTGTTCGATGACGGCGATGCGTTTCATGGGTTCGTGCTTCGCACTTGTGAAGAAGAGGCTCGTGGGAAGCCCTTTCAACACCAAGTCTTCGCTTGCGCAACCGCATCATGATGCTACCATAGGGTGTGCGGCGTAGGAACGGGAGGAGTGCGATGCGTAACACCGTGCTGTACGGGCTGGTCACCGGTCTTGCCGGCCTCGTGTTCTACGTGTTCTTCGCGTTTATCGCCGAACACACCAATTCCATTGTGTGGGCCTTTCTCATCTGCGGAGCAATCGCCGCCGCGACTTTCGTGACCTACATTGTCACGAGATGGTACTTGAGCGAGTACCTTGCGAAGAATGTCGTCGAAAAGCTGAAGCATCTGGCGCACGACAACCGCCTGCTCGAAGGCGGCGACCGCCCGTTCACAGCCGACGACATCAACAAATTACTCAATGACCTGAAAGCGGCGGCGCCGGGCGGATTCAAACTGCTGCAACTCGCCTTGACCATCGCCTTTCTGTCGATCATGTCGCTGGAGGTGGTGGCCCTGGCCAGCGCGGCAGTGTCCTATCTGCAGGCACAAAGACTGACTCAGCAGAACGAATTGATCCGGGCGCAAAAGCAGGTCGAGGAAGCAAATTTCGTTCGTACAAGCGCCGAAATCGCCGAGAAACTCTCAAAAACCGGACTCGAAGCAATCACGCAGTCCAAGTCCGAGATTGAAGGCAGTTTCGTTTCGGAATTCACCATCCTTTCCGAGTTCGTTTCAAGTGTGACAGGAGAAGATGGGGCGGCGGGGCGCATTGATGTTGCCGATTTCCGCGTCGACGTTTGCCCTGGCGGCGGCACGGCGTGTGACGCCGCGAACTTCATGGAGTTCTTCAGCTCAGCGCTAAGCTCCGGGGAATTCACCGTCACGGCCGAGAACAAGGAATTTATTGCGGCTGTCTACCGGTTGACCCGGGCCACCGAGATCATGGTGCAGCCGTTTATTCTCGTGAGCGGCGGGGACGCATCCTTCAACGACACGATCGCAAAACGTGGCGCTCAGTTGCAACAGGCGGCGATCAATTGCGGTTTGGACGACGAATCGAGCATACAGCTGAAAGAACTGTGGAGTGGATTTGGCAGCGCAGGCTTAGCGTCAATCGACATGTGGAAAAACATCGATTCCGTCATTGGAATTCAACCTGGCATGAAGTTCTCCTGGTCGGATGAACGCGAGAAGGCGAATTTTCTCGGCTTTGCCGCCGCCATCCAAGTCATGAAAGAAGCAATTGGAGGAGGGAAAGGCGAGATCGCCACCGTCTCCGAAGGCGCATTGGTCCTTCAACAAACGTTGCAGATGTTGCAATCCGGCATTACCGAATTGATGGAGAAATGCAGTTCCCAAGAGGCGTCGATTGCCGAAAGCATGGTCGAAGCGCGCAGGTCGCTTGAACTTGTCACCCGCATGGGCTCGATCATAATTCGCCGAATGGAGCAAGAACTGAGCCAGATCGAAGGCGAGTAACCCCTACAGCCCGTTCTTGGCCAGCCAGCGATGCCAATCCTCCGCATCGCCGTTGAAGACGTTGAGATCGACATTACCGGTGATGCCGCGCGCGCGCCCTGTGCCAGAATACTGCCAGAAACCGTAGTTGGTGCGGTTGGGATAGAGCTTGCGCGGATGCGCCTTCACCGAGCGCAGCCAGAAGGTATGGTTCTTGAACTGGCCCTGCAGGTTGTCCTTGTAGAAGTCGGGCGTCGTATAGATGATCGGCCGCTTGCCGTAATGGCGCTCTAGGATGGACATGAAGGTCTGCATCTTCTCGATCACCTTGGCGCGCGTCGGACGCCAGCGGCAATTGCGCGAATGGGAATTCCACTCCACATCGAGCACCGGCGGCAGCGCTTGCGCGTCCTTCGGCACGTTGCGGATGAACCATTTGGCCTGCGCCTCGGCCGATGAGCAGAACCAGTAGAAGTGATAGGCGCCGCGCGGCACGCCGGCCTGGGCTGCAGCATCCCAGTTGCGGCGGAACGTCTCGTCGAGGTGATCCTTGCCCTCCGTCGCCTTGATGAAGGCGAAGTTGACGCCGCCCTTGCGCGCCGTCGCCCAGTCGATGCGGCCCTGGTACTTGGAGATGTCGATGCCGTGCACCTCATGGCCATGCGGCGCGCCGCCGGCAAATTTCACGGGATGGGATTCACCGAACTTCGCCTTGTAGATCGTGCGCCGGGCGCCGCCGCGCACAACCGCATTTTCGGCGCGCGGACTGACGACGGCTGGCGCACCGGCATCCGGTTTCGCCACCCGTGGCGGAGCGGGCCGGTTCGGCACGGCTGCCGCCAAAGCCAGCGCCTGGCGCGGCGCTTCTTCACGGGAGACACCCGACGCACCGGGTGCGGCTTCCTGTTCCAACGCGGCGGCGGCGCTGGCCGCATCGCGTTTCTGAAGCTGCGGCAATATGTCGGGCGCCATGCGCGCATCAAGTTGCGGCGACTGTTCCACATCCTCGGCCTGTTCCTGCGTCAGCGGCAGGATGCCATCTTCGGCGCTTGCCGTATCGAGCGGCGGCGGCATTTCCGCCTGCTGCGGCGTATAGGCCGGCGCAGCAGGCGCATCAGCTTTCGGAATGGCGCCGACAATCTCGGCAGAGGGGCGCAGATCGAGCGCATCGCCCGCCCCGCCGGAGGAACAACCGGCAAGAGCGGCAAGCGCGGCCGCGAGCACAATCTTTCGCATCATCGTCCCGTACGCAAGAACTGACCGGCCGCGATTCGCGCCGCACGTGAGCGGGACGTTAAGAAGGAATTACCAAGAAAGGGTGAATCCGATTCGAATTGGAGCGAACCGTGGAGGCTACCCGCCAAACCTTCCCGTCCTCGGGAACCCCTTCGGCGGCAGGCGGCCGGCTGAGGCGCGGGCGCCGAGCCATTCGGCCAGTTCCGCCTTCGGCTTGACGAAGACGCGGCCGGCGCTGTCGGTCCAGGAGAGGCCGTCGTCAAGCCGGAACAGCTTGATGTCGAGCACGCCGCCATCCTTGTAGCGCTGCAGGCGCACGCCCTTGCCGCGGCCCATTTCCAGCACCTGGTCGAGCGGGAAGACAAGCAGCTTGCGGTTCTCGCCGATGATGGCGACATGATCGGCCGCCGGTTCGCCGGCGCCGGGCAGCGCGACGCTGAGCTTCAGTTCGTCCGGCAGCGTCACGTTCATCACCTGCTTGCCCTTGCGGGTGTTGGCGGCCATCTCGGCCTCTGGCGCGATGAAGCCGTAGCCGGCGGTGGAGGCAAGCAGCCACTTGCGTTCCGGCGCATGCACGAAGGCGGTGACGATCGCCTGCTCGTTTTCCATGTCGACCATCAGGCGGATCGGTTCGCCATGGCCGCGGCCGCCGGGCAGGCGCGAGACCGGCAGCGTGTAGGCCTTGCCGCCGGTGGTCAGCACCACGATACGGTCGGTCGTGTGGGCCGGAAATGCCAGTTTCAGCGAATCGCCGTCCTTGAAAGCGATGGCGGCGGTGTCGACGCCGTGGCCCTTCATCGCGCGCAGCCAGCCCTTCTCCGAAACGATGACGGTGACCGGCTCCTTCTCGATCATCGCCTCGGTCAGCGCCTCGTCGTCATGGGCGACGGCTTCGGCGAAATCGGTGCGGCGACGCCCAAGGGCTGTGTCCTTGCCGAACTTCTTTCGCACATTGCCGATTTCCCAGCGGATGGTCTTCCACTGCATCGCCTCGGAGGCGAGCAGCTTCTCGATGCCGTCCTTTTCCTTTATCAACTCGTCGTGCTCGCGGCGGATTTCCACCTCTTCCAGCTTGTTCAGGGCGCGAAGGCGCAGGTTGAGGATCGCCTCGGCCTGGTTCTCTGTCAGTTCGAACCGCCGGATCAGCTCCTGCTTGGGGTGATCCTCGAAGCGGATGATGCGGATCACCTCGTCGATGTTGAGATAGGCGATCAGGAAGCCCGCCAGCACCTCCAGCCGTTCCTCGATCTTGCCCAACCGGTGGCGGGAGCGGCGCTGCAACACCTCGCGGCGGTGATCGAGCCATTCGCGCAGCACGTCCTTCAGGCTCATCACCTTCGGCACCTTGCCGTGCGACAGCACGTTCATGTTGAGCGGGATGCGCGCCTCGAACTCGGTCAGCTTGTAGAGCGATTCCATCATCAGCGCGGGATCAACCGTGCGGGTCTTCGGCTCCAGCACGATGCGGACATCTTCGGCGCTCTCGTCACGGATGCCGTCGAACAGCGGCAGCTTGCGGTTGACGATCAGTTCCGCCGTCTTCTCGATCAGGCGCGACTTCTGCACCTGGTAAGGGATCTCGGTGACGACGATCTGCCAGCCGCCGCGCGACAACTCTTCCTTCGACCAGCGGGCGCGGGTGCGAAAGCCGCCGCGGCCGGTCTCGTAGGCCTCGAGGATCGCGGCCTGCGATTCCACTATGATGGCGCCGGTCGGGAAATCCGGCCCGGGGACCAGCTTCACCAGTTCGGCGACCGTAACGGCGGGATCGTCGATCAGCGCCAGCGCTGCGTCGCAGATCTCCTCGGCATTGTGCGGCGGAATCGAGGTCGCCATTCCGACGGCGATGCCGGAGGAGCCGTTGGCCAGCAGGTTGGGGAAGGCGCCGGGCAGGACAACCGGTTCCTTGTCTTCCTCATTATAGGTCGGGCGAAAATCGACGGCATCCTCGGTGATGCCTTCCAGCAGCAGCGTCGCCACCTCGGTCATGCGCGCCTCGGTGTAGCGCATGGCGGCGGCGTTATCGCCGTCGATATTGCCGAAATTGCCCTGGCCGTCGACCAGCGGGTAGCGCTGGGCGAACTCCTGCGCCAGCCGCACCAGCGCGTCGTAGACGGCGACGTCGCCGTGCGGGTGGAACTTGCCCATCACCTCGCCGACGATCTTGGCGCATTTCGAATAGGCCGCGTTGGGATCCAGCCGCAGCAGGCGCATGGCATGAACGATGCGGCGATGCACAGGCTTCAGCCCGTCGCGCACATCGGGCAGTGCGCGGTTCATGATGGTGGAGAGCGCGTAGGCGAGATAGCGCTCCTCGAGCGCCTTCTTCAGATCGACCGGCTCGATCCCATTGTCGTCATCGCCCGGCGGCGGCGGCACATTCTTGGACATGAAAGCCGGTTATCGAAACCGGTGATTCGGGGCAAGCCGTGCCGGCAAGCGGCAATCACTGTGTATCTGGCCGTCATCACGGGTTGCAATCGGCACAAAAAGCGGTTCAAACGGTTTCGGGGCCGTAACGTCAAACTCGTAATGGAGGGCATTTTCCATGCCATACGGCTCCCATGCGTTCTTCGCGGCAAACAACCGCACGATTGGCAACGAGCTTTACCGCGTCGATCCGGATTTCACGGTGCATCTCGCCGCCGACGTGGCGCCAGATCCCGGAGAAAGCAGTTCTCCCCAGCAGATGTTCGAATACATGGGGGAATTGTACTTCCGCGCCGCTTTCGGTCTTCCCGGCGCAGAATTGTACAAGCTGAATGTCGACGGCGTGGCTGAGCTGGTTTTCGATGCGACTCCGTCGGGCGGCACCGGCCCGTCCGCGTTCTTGCCCTTTCTCGGTTCGGTTTTCTTTCGCGGCTCGGACGGGACCGGCCAGCGAATTTTCGAGCTTGGCCAGGATGGCGACGTTGCCCAGATTTCGAACCTGAACCCGTCCGGGCATGACATCAACAGCGGCCTTTTCCAGTTCGGGACTGCACTCTATTTTGCCGGCGACAACGGAACGACGGGGCTCGACCTCTACCGGATGAACGCCGACAAGAGCATCGAACTGGTCGACGTCATCCGTCCGGGAACCGACAGCGCATTGATCAGCGGCTTCTTCATCCACAACAACGCGCTCTACTTCGCAGCCGACAACGGCGTGAACGGGCGCGAATTGTGGAAACTGCCGGCGGGCGGCACGGACGCACAGATGGTGGCGGACTTCATGCCCGGCGCCGACAGCAGCGATCCGCTCGTGCGGGTGCAGGTCGGCGACACGCCCTATCTCTGGGCTAAACTCGACCCCGCGATCGGCCGGGAACTCTACCGTCTCAACCCCGACGACACGATGACGCTGGTGCGTGACAGCAATCCCGGTCCCGGCGACGCCACGATCGGGTTGATGTTCGAGGTTGGCGGCGATTACTATTTCCGCAACAACACGGTCGCGGAGGGCCGCGAAATCTGGCGGCTGACGGCGGCCGGCGACCTCGAACTGGTCGGCGATTTCAATCCGGGTCCGGGCGACGGGCCTGACATCCTTGGCGTCTTCAACGACGAACTCTACCTGCGATTCAGCGATCCTGTCTTCGGCACGGAGCCTTTCAAGCTGAAGGCTGACGACACGCTTCAGCTGATCGCGGATGTGGAGCCTGGCATCGACAGTTCCAATCCAAGCGATTTCATCGTCTACAACGGTTCGGCGATCCTCGAACTGAATGAAACGATAAACGGCCAGGAGGTCTGGCGCATCGATTCCAACGCGAACACGACGCGGCTTTCCGACATCGAACCCGGCGACGGCAATTCCAACCCCCGCAGCATGACGGTATTAAATGTCGCCGTGGGCGACGGTCCGGATACCCCCACCAACGGCGACAACAATTTCGTTGGCACGGATCTCAACGACACCATCGGCCTGCTCGACGGCAACGATGTCTATGCCGGCATGGACGGCAACGACGTTGTGATCGGGGGCGCAGGGTTCGACACGCTGATCGGGCTGCGCGGCAACGACACGCTGGACGGCGGGACCAACCCGGCAAGTCAGGGCGACTTCCTGCTCGGCGGACCGGGCGACGACACATACTTCGTCGATTCGGCGCTGGATTTCGTCGACGAGGGCATCGTCTTTTCCGGCTTCGGCTTCGGCGGCAACGACACCATCCTGTCACGGGCGGATTTCTTCTGGGATCTCTATTCGGTCGGCGAAACCTTCCAGGTTCTCGAAGACGCCGTCGATCCGGAAGGCGATGGCGTGACCATGGTCGCCGGCGTGTTCGACAACACGCTGATCGGCAATTCCAAGACCAACATCATGTTCGGACGCGGCGGCTCTGACACCTACCGGGCCGGCGACGGCGTCGATTTCATCTCTTTGTCGACGCTCGGGCTGACGGACGCCAACGCCTATGCCGGCGTCGACGGCGCCAACACCGTCATCGTGGAGCGGCGCGGCAGTGGCGGCTTTTCTTACGACATCGTGTTCGAGTTCGAATCGCTGAAAGACAAGTTCGATGTCAGCGATTACGGCTTTGCGTCACAGGCGGCAGCATTCGCGACCGGTTTCGATGACGGGCTTGGCAGCTGCTACTTCGTGCTCGGCGACGGGCTGGACTATCTTTATGTTGTCGGGCGCACACTCGCCGATCTCCACCCGCTCGATTTCACGATCGTTTGAGACCCTTGTTCATGACAATCACGTACAGGCGCAACGCGACGCCTGTGGTTCGCTGGACGCGCCAAAGGAATTCTGGCAACGTCGACGAAGGGGCTGACCATTGGCCGCCGGCGCGCCGGCAACAACAGGATGAGGCTGAAGACCATGACATTCCATTCGCGATTTCTGACCGGCGCTGCGACCGCCACGCTGCTCGTATGCCTCGGCGGCGCTGCGCATGCCGAGGTCGACGGGCAGGCGGTGGTGAACGGCATCATTGCCCAGTTCAAGAACCAGGGCGTGACGATCACCGTCGGCTCGGGCGAACAGGACGGCGCCAATGTGCTGGCGAAGAACGTGACGGTGACGCCGGGCGAACTCAACCCGGCGCAGATCGAGGCCGTGCTGCTGGAAAACGTCATCGAGACCGATAGCGGGTCGTGGGTGATCGGCCGTGTCGCTGCGCCGTCCTTCAACCAGAGCAAGGACGGCGTTACCGTGGATTTCGGCGGCGCGGCGTTGAACGGCTATATCGTCGGCGGGCCGGAAGAGACCGATCCGGTGATGAAGGCCGGACTCTATGAAAGCGCCACGATAGGCCCGGTGAAGGTATCGGCGGGCGGCGTCGAGATGTTCTCGATGTCTGGAGGCGAAACCAAGATGTCGCCCTATTCGAAGGACGGCACGATGACGTTCACCATGGCGTTGAACGATCTGAAGGGCAATCTGGCCGCGATCGACGATCCGAAGGCGCGCCCGGTGATCCAGGCGCTTGGCTATGAGACGATCACCGGCCGGATCACCGGCGAAGGCTCGTGGTCGCTGGCCGATGGAAATCTCTCGATCGACGAGATCGTCTACGACGTCGACGATGCGGCTGCCCTGTCGATCTCGATGGACCTCGATGGCTACACGCTGGAAATGTTGCAGGCAATCCAGGAACTGCAGGCCAACGCCGCCAACCAGAGCGACGAGCAGATGGGGCTGGCGATGCTCGGCCTGCTGCAGCAATTGACCCTGAACAGCGCCTCGATTCGCATCGACGACGCGTCGCTGACCGGCAAGGTGCTGGATTTCATCGCGGCGCAGCAGGGCACCAACCGCGCCCAATTGGTGGCGCAGACCAAGGGCGTGCTCCCATTCCTGCTGGCGCAATTGAACAACCCGGACTTCGCCGCGAAGGTGACCGCCGCCGCCGGGCAGTATCTCGACGAGCCGTCGTCGATCGAAATCTCGGCTGAGCCGGCCAGCCCGGTGCCGTTCAGCCAGATCATGGCGGCCAGCATGACGGCGCCACAGACCCTGCCGCAGGTGCTCGGCGCCACGATCACCGCAAACGAGGACTGAGCGGGCTACCACAAAGGGCCGGCGGCGCGTTCGCCGGCCTTGAACTTTCCAGGATCGCTCTAACCCC
>CALMYO010000080.1 GCA_937873685.1 uncultured Paracoccaceae bacterium | reverse complement strand
CGAGCGCATTCACCACGTCGATGGCGTCCTCCACCCGCACGGTCGTCACCGCCGGAAACGCCTTCGTCACCGCGCCGAGCAGGCGCGATTCGTCGGCCGCCGTGGCGCTGCGGTCGGTCAGCGTCGCAAGTCAGCCATGTGGCGCGCCGGCAAAGGTGTTCGGCGAAAACACCATCACGAAGTTGATCGAGAGCGATTCCCACTTCACTTCGCGCAGATTGGCGATACGCGCGGTGATGTTGCGGCCGAGCACATTGACCGTGATCGTGTCGCCAACCTTCAGTCCGATCTCGCCGGCCTCCTCGGCGGTGAACGACACCAGCGGTTCGCCCGCATGGTCGGCAGGCCACCATTCACCGCCCGTGATCACCGCGTTCTGCGGCGGCGTCGCCGCATAGGTGATGCCGCGGTCGCCGCGCAGCACCCAGCCGCCTTCCGCCGGGATCGTCAGCTTCGCCACTTCTACGCCGTTCAGCGCCATGATGCGGCCGCGCAGCATCGGCACCCGTTGCAGGTCGCCGTTCGGCGCCTGCGATTCCACCAGTGTCGCGAAATCGTCGACGATCGCGTTCTGGATGTCGACAAAGAAGAAGTTCGGCGCCTGTTGCGGCAGGCTGCCGGAAATCTGCCGGCGCAGGTTGCCGTCGATCAGCGCCAGCGCCGCCAGCAGCGTGAGCCCGAGCCCGAGCGCCAGCACCACGGAGGGCGTCAGCGCGCCCGGCCGGTGGATGTTGCCGACGGCAAGCCTGAGCGCCTCCGAGCGCACCTTTGGCGCGCGCTTCGCCAGTGCCTGCACCGCGACCGCTAGAAGCCGCAACACGACGAAGGCGAACGCGACCCCGCCAATGAAAACAGCGGCGACGAAGCGGTCGACGGAAAGCGCGATCGCCAGACCCGCCAGCAGCAGCGCCAGCGCGCCGGCGGCAATCAGGTAGGGTGCGCGCGGCCAGCCTCGCGCCTCGAAACCCTGTTCGCGAAACAGCGCGGTCGCCGGCACATCGCGGGCGCGTCCGAGCGGCGGCAGCGCGAAAAGCAGCGTCGTCAGGAATGCAAATAGCGCAGCGGTCGCCAGAGCGCCGGGAAAGAAGCCGCCGCCACCTGCGACCGGCAACACGTTCTGCAAGGCCCAGCCCGCGACCGGTGGCGTCAGCGCCGCCAGCACCAGCCCGATCGCGATGCCGATCGCGGCGATCAGCAGGATCTGGATCAGGTAGACCGCAAAGGCCAAGCCTCCGGACGCGCCAAGGCATTTCAGCGTGGCGATCACGCCGCGCTTCGAATCGAGATGCGCGCGCACGGCGTTGCCGACGCCGACGCCGCCGACCACCAGCGCGGTGAGGCCAACCAGCGTGAGGAACTGCGAAAACCGTTCGATATTCGCGGCAAGCGCCGGCGCGGCATTGCTGCGGCTGCGGATCGACCAGCCCGCTTCCGGAAACTTCTCGCGCGCCTCTGCGGTTGCGGTGCGCAACGCGGCTTCGCCCGGCTCGCCAGCGACATCGATCTTGTAGACATGCTCCACCAGGCTTCCCGGCTGCAGCAACTGCGAGGCGCGAAGCGCATCGAGCGAGGTGAGCAGCCGCGGCGCAAAGCCGAAACCGTCGCTGACCGCATCAGGCTCGGTGACCAGCCGGGCGCGGATTTCGAAAGTCGCCGCACCGACATTCAGCCGGTCGCCCACGGAAAGGCTCAGCCGCTGCAAAAGCAGATCGGGCGCGACCGCGCCAAAGGCGCCGTCCCGCTCGGCCAGCAGGTCGGCTATCGGCGCCTGCGGTTCGGTCACGACAGCACCGACCATCGGCCATGCGGCGTCGACCGCCTTCAGTTCCACCAGCGCCTGGTCGGCGCCATCGGCGCGCCGCGCCATCGAGCGCATGTTGGCGGCATGCGACACCGCGCCGAGCGAGTCCAGGAACGCCTGTTCCTGCGGTGTCGTCTCGCGGTGGTTAAGCTCGAAACGCAGATCCCCGCCAAGCAGCACACGCCCCTCGGATGCGATGCCGGTGGTGATCGATTGCGCCACCGAATTGACGCCACCAATGGCCGCCGCGCCAAGCGCGATACAGGCAAGGAAGATCAGGAACCCGGACAGGCCGGCGCGCATCTCGCGCAGCGCGAAGCGCAGGGCCAGCCGCGCCTGCGCCCCGGCGCCCTGCGTGGCGGCACCGGCATTCGTCTTGATCGCGGCAGGTGCGACCGCCGTCTCCTCCGCCGCACTCACGCCGCCACCTCGCGCGCTTCAGCCTCGACCCTGCCGGAGCGGACCCGTATCTGGCGTTCGCAGCGCGCCGCCAGCGCCGGATCGTGCGTGACCAGCAGAAGCGTGGTGCCGCGCTCGCGCTGCTTCTGGAACAGGAGGTCGGCGATCTGCTTTCCCGTCGCAGTGTCGAGATTGCCGGTCGGCTCGTCGGCAACGAGGATCGCCGGATTGGCGACGATGGCGCGGGCAATCGCGACGCGCTGCTGCTCGCCACCCGACAACTCGCCCGGATAATGCGTGACCCGTTCCGCCAGACCGACGGCGGCCAGTTCCCGCTCGGCGCGCGCGAAGGCGTCGTCCACGCCGGCCAGTTCCAGCGGCACGGCGACATTTTCCAGCGCCGTCATGTTCGGAATGAGGTGGAAGGACTGGAAGACGATGCCGACATTGCGGCCGCGAAACGCGGCGACCGCATCCTCGCTCATGGCAACGATGTTGCGCCCCGCGATCTCCACCCGCCCCTTGCCCGGACGCTCCAGCCCGGCGAGCACCATCAGCAAGGTTGTCTTGCCCGAACCGGACGGCCCGACGATGCCGACCGATTCGCCGCGGCCGATGCTGAGCGACACGTCCTTCAGCACATGCACCGCAGACGCGCCCGCGCCGAGGTGCAGGTCGATGCTGTCGAGGCGGATGGCGGGTTCTGTCACGGCGGGAAAGTCCTATATGGGGGAAATCAACGACGGCGAATGCCGGGCAGATATGGGGTACGGGTTTTCATGTTCAAACACACGTTACGGATTTTTCACGTCGCCGGTTTGCTGCTGGCCTTCGCGCTCAGCGCCGCAAGCGCCGAACCGGTGAAGATCGTCGCCTTCGGAGACAGCCTCGTCGCCGGCTACGGTCTCGACGCCGGCAAGGCGTTTCCCGAGCAGCTGCAGGGCGCGCTCGATGCGCAGGGAATAGACGCCGTGGTGGAAAACGCCGGCGTGTCTGGCGACACGACAAGCGGCGGCCTTGCCCGTCTCGACTGGTCGACGCCGGCCGACACCGACATCGTCATCCTCGAACTTGGCGCCAACGACGCGTTGCGCGGCATCAGCCCCGACATCACCCGGGCCAAACTCGACCAGATGCTGGCGAGCCTGAAAGCGCGCGGCATCGATGTGATTCTTGCCGGCATGCTGGCGCCGCCGAACATGGGGCCGGACTATGCCGAGGCGTTCAACCCGATCTACCCGGAACTCGCCGCAAAACACGGCGTCACGCTCTACCCCTTCTTCCTCGACGGGGTGACGACCGTTCCCGGCATGACGCTCGAGGACGGAATGCATCCCAACGACGCCGGCGTGGCCGAGATGGTGAAGCGCTTCCTGCCGGTGCTGGTGCAGGCGATCGAGGCACGCAAGGGTGCCTGAACGTGGCGACCAAGGCTTCGCCGCGCAAGTTCGCCCGCATGATTCCGTGACAAGGGCATGACGAAACTGTCCACACTTCATTCAGACCTTTGGTCCGAACATGCTTGCCATATCGGCGTTTGCGTGATTCGTTCGTCTTGCAGCGGGTGATTTGCCCGCAACAACAGGGGAAAGCAGACATGCCGCGTCTCTTTGTTGCCCTCGAAATCCCGCCCGATGTCGCGTTTTCCCTGTCGCTGCTGCGCGGCGGTTTGACCGGCGCGCGCTGGATCGATGCGGAAAACTACCATCTGACCTTGCGCTTCATCGGCGATGTAGACGCCCATGTCGCCGACGAAATTGCCCATGGGCTCGACCGGGTGCGCCGGCCGCAGCTGCGCATGATGCTGCGCGGGCTCGACGCCTTCGGCTCCAAAAAGCCGCACAGCGTCTTTGCCGCGGTCCCTGCTTCGCCGGACCTGATGGCGCTGCAGGCCGAAATCGAACGCATCTGCCAGCGGCTGCGCCTGCCGGCCGATCCGCGCAAGTTCACGCCGCATGTCACCATCGCCCGGCTGAAGAACACGCGGCCGGAGGCCGTGGCCCACTACCTGTCGATCCGCGGCCACTTCTCCACGCCTGAATTCGCGGTGAAGCGTTTCGTGCTGATGTCCTCGCGCGATTCGGTCGGCGGCGGGCCATACGTTGTGGAAGACGCGTGGGAATTGTCCGAGCCCTTTCAGCGCGGCGGCGCCGAGCCGCGATTTGCCACAGCCGCCGCGTGGGCGGCGCGGTAGGCCCGCGATGGCGCGCCAGAAGATGGAACGCGGCGCGGTCGAGGCCGCGCTTGATGGCTTGCCGGGCTGGACCCTCGTGGACGGTCGCGAGGCGATCGTCCGCAACTTCGTGTTTGCCGATTTCAATGCCGCTTTCGGTTTCATGACGCGCGTCGCGATGCTGGCCGAGAAACTCGATCATCATCCCGAGTGGTTCAACGTGTATCGGCGCGTCGACGTCACGCTCGCCACCCATGATGTAGCCGGCGTGACCGCGCTCGACATCGAAATGGCGCAGGCGATGAACCGTTTCGTCGGATAGAGCGGCATTCGATCAAGTTGCATCGTAGCCTGCAGCTTGGAAGTAATTTCGGCATTCCTCTC
>CALMYO010000079.1 GCA_937873685.1 uncultured Paracoccaceae bacterium | reverse complement strand
CACCAGACGCCTCGCAAGGGCTTGAAATCGTGGGGTTCTTTTTGAGTCAGACTCTCAGAAACTCCGGATCGGGCGCAAATCGCTTCGGCGGAGTGAAAATGCCATCGTCGTTAAGGGCCTCCAACTTGGCTTTGTCAGATTCCGAAATTCTTTTCGAGTACAGTATTCGATTGTCGTCTCCTATTCCTATCAAACCGATTTCGAATGCGCGGTCATGAAGACGATTCAAGCAAATTCCATTACGTGGATTCATCCGATTTTCGGCATCGACGGCCCAGCTGCGAATATGTCCAGCGATGAGCAAATCTTCATTGCGGATTCCGGTAATCGCGCACGTTCTGTCGTAGCTGGTCAATACCATATCTCGGAACAAAGCTTGGCCTTGGCGAACCGAGCGCACCGACAGGATGTTACTTCCATATTTAGAATTCGCTGTGTATTCGGCTTGATCGAGTTCCGCCGCCGTGAGGTTCAAGGAAACCGGCGTCTCCACCGGAGGCAACGCACTCGCTTGCCTGGAAATCAGTTCGAAAAAATTCTTCCAAGCTTGGCGATCCCTTTGTGTCGCGTGCGACAAACCTTTACGATCCAGCGTTTCATCGATACTGGCTAGATTGGCCATTTTCATGGCGACTGATCCCGGAGTTCGATCAAGGCGAACTGCAAGTTCCATGATATCGGGGTTTCTGCTGTGCAGTCGGCCAAACGAGGTTCGCAGATAGAGCGCAATCGCCTGAGCGATTTCGCCTTCCGTCCAATCTCTGCCCCGTGTAGCCATCGTTGGACTATGACGTAATCAGCGTATAGCGGAAAGCCCTAACCGGAGCGCTAGGTTATTCAGACAATGGCAACACATCCAACACGTGACTGAATTTTCGCTTTCATACCGTTCAAATCTGATGTTTGGACTTGTTTCGGCTTCGGTACAGCAGTGCTCGAGCACAAGCGCACCGGAGGCTCCGGTTGGGTGGTCACTCCCTCAATTCCGGTCCACCGGCTTCGACCGCATCCGCGCCACTGTCTCGCGCTCGGCGCGCTTGCAGCGCATCGGCGGCAGGCCGCGATCGATCAGGTCCATGTCCTCCAGCACCATGTCGCCCATGCGTTTGAAGGCGATGTCGAGCGCTCCGGCGCGGTGGGCGGAGCGCAGGAAGCCGGGCAGGGCGCGCACCGGATGGTCCTTTCCAAGCGGCTCCTGCGGGAATACATCGCTGGCGGCGAGGATATGGCCTTTTTCCACCGCGGCCATCAGGGCATAGAAATCCACCACCGCGGCGCGGCTGAGCAGGATGAAGGCGGCGCCGGGGCGCATCGTGGCGAACGCATTCTCGCCGAGAAAACCCTCGTTTTCAGAGGTGACCGAGGCGACGACGAACACCGTATCGCTTTGCGACAGGACAGTTTCGAGAGACGCCGGTTCGACGCCGTGCTCACGCAGCACCGAGGGCGGCAGCCAGGGATCGAACACACGCACCCGGGCCCTGAAGCCCGCCAGCAGGCGGTTCAGCGCCCGGCCAAGATCGCCGAAGCCGACGATGCCGATCTCCGATCCCGACAGCAACCGCGCCCTGGCATTGCCGTCGCCACCCCACAATTCCTCACCGTTGCGGAAGGCAAGGTCGGCGTCGACAATGTCGCGCGCCAGGTTGAGCGCCATGGCGAGCCCCAGTTCCGCCACCGGCTCGGCGAAGACCAGACCGGTGGTCACCACATGGATGCCGCGCGCGAAAACCTGTTCGTAGGGCATGTTGTTCAGCAGGTTGGTTTCCACGTTGAACACGCAACGCAGGGCCTTGAGCCGCGCCAGCAACGCCTCGTCGATCGCCGGCTGGCCGATGATATGGCGCACTTGGGCGAGCGTCGCGTCGGGCAGGGCGGCGATCGCGTCCGGATCGGCTTCCACGATCTCGTAGCGATCGTGCAGCGCCTTGCGTGCGCTGTCGGTGAAGATCAGGTCGAGCGAACGCGGATCTGGCGCGCTCAGCACCAACGGTCGTTGCGTGGACATGCAGCCTCCTTCCGCGCTTGTCTGCGCGCTGCGTCGATTGCCGCAGATTATATTGCGTAAACCGATTTACAAGCGGCGAAAACCGACTTACGTTTTTCGAAACGAGCCTGCAAAGCAGGCCGGCGGGAGGAAATCAGACATGGCGAGGCGCGAGGCGCTGGCGCGACGACCGTCCATCCACGACGTGGCCAGCCATGCCGGGGTTTCGGCGGCGACGGTATCGAAGGTGATGCATGGCGTCGCCACCGTGCGGCCGGAAAACGTGCGCCGGGTCTTCAGCGCCGTCGAGACGCTCGGCTATCGCGCCGATCCGCTGGCGTCGGATCTGCGGCGCGAGAAACGCCGCATCATCGGCGCCATCGTGCCGGAGTTCGAGAGCGAGTTCTTCGGCCTGCTGATCACCGAACTGGAGCGCCTTGCCGAGGCGCGCGGCTATGCGCTGGTCGCCTCCTCTGCTCGCGAGACACAGGAGCGCGAAGGCCAGATCGTACAGCGCCTGCATGACTGGCGGGTTTCCGGCGTGGTGCTGGCGCCGGTGCGCGACGAACACGGCCCCGGCGCAACCTTCATGCGCGACAACGCGATGACCGGGGTTTTGCTCGACCGGGGGTTGGCCGTTGCCTCTTTGGACAGGGTGGCGGTCGACAGCGCGGGCGCGAGCGCGAAAAGCGCCCGCACGCTCCTTGGCCTCGGCCACCGCCACATCCTCGTGCTGGGGCTTGGCGAGCAGGCCGCGACGGTGCGGGCGCGCCTCGACGGTTTTCGCCGCGCGGCGCAGGAGATCGAGCAGCAGACACGCATCGACGTGATTTCGTGTGAGCGCGAACTCGATGCGCTGCGCCGGTCGGTTACCGCCTATTTCGATCGCGGGGAGCGGCCGACGGCCGTTTATGCGCTGTTTTCGCGCGGTGCGCTGGTGGCGCTGAGCGAGTTTCGCCGGCGCGGCTGGAAATGCCCGGAAGACATCTCGTTGGTCAGCTTCGACGATGCGGAATGGATGCAGGTCACCTGGCCCTCCATCGCGGCCATCGTCCAGCCGGTCCGCGCCATGGCCGAGCAGGCGATGGCCATCCTGTTCGACCGCATCGAGGGCGCGAAGGGCCGACCTGTCGCGCGCCTTGAGCCGTGTTTCGTGAACATGCGCGAATCCGTTGGCCCGCCAAGGAGCGGATCGCGCCCGGGGGTCATTCCACCCGGCAACAGCCCCCCGTTGCCGACATTCGATCCCGCCGCCCTTGGCGCGCCCGCGGCGGACAAGTTCACCGGAGGAGAAAAACCATGAAACTGCGCAGTCTTGCCCTGGCGCTCGCCGCCGCCGTCAGCCTTGCCGTGGTCGCCCCTGCCAAGGCCGATGGCGAATACGGCATCCTGATGAAGACGCTGTCGAATCCGTTCTGGGGCGCGATGGGCCTCGGCGTGGAAGACGGCGCGAAGGAAGCCGGCGTCGCCTATTTCAGCCAGGCCGTCGAGAGCGACCAGGCCGCCGAGCCGCAACTCAACGTCTGCAACACGATGCTTGAGCGCAAGCCGGTCGCGATGATCATCGCTGCGATCAACTCCACCAACCTGCTGCCCTGCCTGAAGGCGGCGCAGGACGCCGGCATAAAGGTCGCCGATCTCGACGGCAACCTCGACCAGGCGATCCTCGACAAGGAAGGCATCAAGATCTCCTTCCACATCGGCTCCGACAACGTCGCGGCCGGCGGGCAGGGGGCGGAATACCTCGTCTCCAAGCTTGGCGCTGAGGCAAAAGGTCCGGTGCTGGTGATCGAAGGCCTGTCCGGGAACATCACCGGCCAGAAGCGCGCGACGGGCTTTGCCGAGAAGCTGAAGGAACTGGCGCCGGGCCTCGAGATCGTCGCCTCGCTTCCGGGTGACTGGGATCGCGGCAAGGCGGCGACCATCACCAACGACATCCTGACCCGCAACCCGGACCTCGTCGCCATTTTCGCCGCCAATGACGGCATGGCGCTCGGCGCGGTGGAATCGGTCTATGCCGCCGGCAAGGGCGACCAGGTCACCATCATCGGCGTCGACGGCAACTCGGATGCCGTGAAGTCGATCAAGGAAGGCCGCCTCAACGCCTCGGTGGCGCAACTTCCCTACCTGGTCGGCAAGCAGGCGGTCGAGAACATGAAAAAGGCGCTTGGCGGCGAAAGCGTTGAAATGAACATCCATGTGCCGACGCTTGTGCTGACGAAGGAAGTGCTGGAAGGCGGCAGCGAGCCGATGCTGCAGTACGTGAAGTAACGCCAGCAAACGGTTGGGCGGCGGCGCGCATGCGTCGCCGCCCTCTGCCACGCATGCCTGTCCGGATCGCGCATCCTGCGCGCCGCCGGGCCAACAAAGCCAACTTCCGAGGGGAACTGCCCGCATGGCCGCAACCGCACCGCCCGGCGCCTGGAGCCGCGCCCAACGCACCGCCGTGGAACGCTTCCACGTGCGGCTGGAATCTCTGGTGGTGTTGCTGGCGCTGGCGGCGGCGATGTCCATCCTCTCGCCGTTCTTCTTGTCGGTTTCCAACTTCCTCAACATCCTGCTTGCCACCTCCACCATCGGCGTGCTGGCGATTGCCGCAACCTTCGTCATCGGCTCGGGCGGGCTCGATCTGTCGCTCGGTTCGGTGATGGGGCTGTCCGGCGTCGCGGGCGCCTTCGTCGCCGTCAATCTCGGCATGCCGTCGGCGTTCGGGGTGCTCGCCTGCATCCTGACCGGAGCGCTCTGCGGCTATGTCAACGGCCAGATTGTCACCCGCGCCTTCGTGCCGGCCTTCATCGTGACGCTTGGCATGCTGGGCATCGCGCGCGGTCTGGCGCTGGTGATCTCCGGCGGGCGCGTGATCTACGGCCTGCCGGAATGGCTGCTCTATCTCGGGCAGGGCCGCCCGTGGGGCATTCCCGTGCCGGTGATCATCTTCGTCGTCACGGCAATCGTCGCACATTGCGTGCTCGCCTATACGCGCTTTGGCCGCCACACGCTGGCGCTTGGCGATTCGGAAGGTGCTGCGCGCGCAGCCGGCATCCGCGTCGAACGGCAGCGCCGCATCCTCTACACGTTGTCGGGCGGTCTCGCCGGCCTTGCGGGCATGCTGTTCATGGCGCGCATCAATTCCGGCGATCCGACCGCCGGGCTGAACTACGAACTGACCGCGATCACCGCGGCGATCATCGGCGGCACCAACCTGTTCGGCGGACGCGGCTCGATTCTCGGCACGATGATCGGGGCGCTGATCATGGGCGTGCTGCAGAACGGGCTGAACTTGCTCGCCGTACAATCCTACTACCAGCAGATGGCGATCGGCGCGGTGCTGATCCTTGCTGTCTTCATCGACCAGTACCAGCTGAGAAAGGAGACGCGGACATGACGCTGCTGACCCTTTCGGGCATTCGCAAGAGCTTCGGCGCGGTCGACGTGCTGCATGGCGTCGATCTTTCGGTCGCTGCCGGCGAGGTGGTCGGCCTTGTCGGCGACAACGGCGCCGGCAAGTCGACGCTGATGAAAACCATCACCGGCATCTACCGGGCGGACGCCGGCGAAATCCGTCTCGACGGCAACGACATCCTGCATCTCGATCCCGGCCAGCGCCGCGAGATCGGCATCGAGATGATCTACCAGGACCTGTCGCTCGCCAAGCAACAGGACGTCGCGTCCAACATCTTCCTTGGCCGCGAACCGGTGAAGAAGGCGTTCGGCTTCATTCCGGGCATCGTCGACAAGGCGCGGATGGACCGCGAGGCGGCGACGATGATCCAGCGGCTCGGCGCGCACCTGCCGTCGATCAACCGCGCGGTCGGCTCGTTTTCGGGCGGTCAGCAGCAGACCGTGGCGATCGCGCGCGCGCTGACTTTCAATCCGAAGCTCGTCATCATGGACGAGCCGACCGCCGCGCTTGCCGTACGCGAAGTGCAAAGCGTGCTCGACCTGATCCGACGGCTGAAGTCGGAAGGCATTGCCGTGATCCTGATCTCGCACCGCCTCAACGACGTGCTGGCGGTGACCGATCGCATCGTGGTGCTGCGGCACGGCCGCGCCGCCGCCAATCTCGAAACCGCAAAGACCAACATGAACGAAGTCGTGGCCTGCATCGTCGGCGGCAACGACATGGCGGCCGCCGCCGCACACGAACAACAGGGCTGAACCGATGAACACGCTTGGACTGCACACTTTTGCCATCGCCCCGGTGTGGGACGTGGCGCTGATCGAAGCGCAGATGCACCGCATCCGCCCACATGGCGTCGGGCTGTTCGAAATCCCGCTGCTACGGCCGGAAGAAATCGACATCGATGCAACGGTTGCGTTCCGCGAGCGCCATGGCGTTGAGGTCGTCTGCTCGCTCGGGCTTCCGGCATGGGCCGATGTGGTTGACAAGCCGGATGACGTGCTGGCCTTTCTCAAGCCGGCCTTCTCGGTCAGCAAGGCGGTCGGCTCCGCGGCGCTTTCCGGCGTGACCTACGGCACCATCGGCCGAACCACGGGTGCGGCGCCAACGGTGCGCGAGATGAACGGCATGTGCCGTTTCCTTGAGCGCGCGGCGAAGGACGCTGCGGCGCACGGACTGAAGCTAGGCATCGAGCCGTGCAATCGCTACGAGACGCACCTGATGAACCGTGGCATTGACGCGGCGCGGGTGATCGAGCGCGTCGGCGCCGACAACGTCTTCATCCACCTCGACACCTACCACATGAACATCGAGGAGGAAAGCTTTGCTTCCGGCTTCGGCGATGCGGGCAAGCACCTCGGCTATGTCCACGTGTCAGAAGCCAATCGTGGCGTTCCCGGTCGTGGCATGATCAACTGGGCGGATGCGTTCAAGGCGCTGGTCGCCATCGGCTATACCGGCACGCTGACGCTGGAGAGCATGAACCATGTCGACAAGGACATCGCCGGAGGGCTTGCGGTGTGGCGGCCGGTTGCCGAAAACCCGGACGGCGTGATCGACGCCGGCTTGGCGGTCCTGCGCGAAACCGCTGCGCTGGTCGGCATGCGGCTTGGCGGGTAGTCCACGTAGCGAAGTTGCCGCAGTCAGTCTGGGCTTTCCCCATCTGCTATTCGTGAATCGAAACGGCGGCGGGAATTCCCGCCGCCGTCGTTTAGTGCCGGAAGGTGTTGCCAAAATCAGGCGAACCACCAGCGTTCGTGCGCCTTGACGCCATCCATTTCCCAGTTCGCGGCGACCGCCTCGTCATGGGCGACCTTCTTCGACACGCCCGCGATGTGGTTGGCGAACATCGGGATCAGCGCGCCGCCATCGTCGTTCACCAGCATCTGGGTCTCACGGTACATTTCAGCGCGCTTCTTCTCGTCCGTCTCGGCGCGCGCGGCGACAACAAGCTGGTTGAACTTGTTTGCCGCTTCCGTACCGCGCCAGGCGGTGTCGTTCCACTCGGACGACTCGACATAAGCCGAAGCGTACATCCAGTCCGACGTCGGACGGCCGCCCCAGTAGCTCGCGCACCAGCCCTTCTTGTTCCAGACGTTCGACCAGTAGCCATCGGACGGCTCGCGCACGACCTCGACATCGATGCCGCATTCCTTTGCGGAGGCAGCGATCAGCTGGGCGGCGTCAACGGCGCCGGCAAAAGCTGCGTCGGAAGCAGAAAGCTGGATCGGGCCGCTATGGCCAGACTTCTTGTAGTGTTCAGCGGCCTTTTCCGGATCGAACTCGCGTTGCGGAATGTCGGACGCATAGAAGCTGGTCGCCGGCGAGATCGGATGGTCGTTGCCGACGGCGCCGTGGCCGAGCAGGATCTTGTCGACCAGTTCCTGTCGCTTGACGGCAAGCTTGATCGCCATGCGCAGGTCGTAGTTGTCGAACGGCGCAACATCGAGCCGCATCGGGAAATTGTAGTGCAGCGTGCCCGTCCGCTCCATGATGGAGATGTTGGGATTGCGGCCGAGCAGGGCGACGGTCTTCGGATCGACGCGGCTGATTGCATCGACATCGCCGTTCATCAGCGCGTTCTGCCGGGCGGTGACGTCAGTGATCGCCAGCATCTCGCTCTCGTCGAAATGGGCGCGACCTTCCTTGTAGTAGTTCGGGTTGCGCTTGGCGATCAGGCGCACGCCCGGTTCGAAGGTCTCGATGATGTATCCGCCGGTGCCAATGCCCGAAAGCGCGTCGATCTTGCCATCCTGCGACGGCATGATCAGCAGGTGGTAATCGCTGGCGATATAGGCGAAGTCCGCATTGGCGTCGGTCAACTCGAACACCACATTGCCGCCATCGGCGCGGATGTCCTTGACGCCTGCAAGCAGGCCCTTGGCGGCCGACTTCGTCGCTTCGCCGCGGTGGTGGTTGAACGACGCGACCACGTCGTCGGCGGTCATCGTCTTGCCGTTGTGGAACGTCACGCCCTGACGCAGCTTGAACACCCAGGTCTTTGCGTCGTCGGAAACCTCGTAGCTCTCGGCCAGGTCGGCGGCGAGCTTGCCGTTGTTGTCGATCTCGGTCAGCGTGTTGCCGAAATGGAAGCCGAGGCCGGTGGTGAAGCCGTTCTCATAGGTCGCCGGGTCGAGCGAGTCTGTCGTCGAGCCATGCGCCATGCCGAGGCGGAAACGCCCGCCTTTCTTCGGCGCCTGGGCGAGAGCGCGATCAGCCATGGTGAGCGCTGCCGGCAGCGCAATGCCGGCGGCCAGCGCGCCCATCACGAAGCGGCGGCGGTCGATGGCGCCAGCGGTCAGCCAGGCCTGCTGCTTTTTCAGGTATTCGTCCTTTGTCATGTCCTCACTCCCGTTTTGTCGATGGAGGAAACCACCGCTCCCCCTGGCGCGCACGGTTTCGTCCCGGCCATTTTCGGCATTCCGGGAGGAAAGTCCACAGCCAGCCAAAAAAAGGCGGCGGATTGCCCCGCCGCCTTGTCGTGAAAGATCGGGCAAGTATCGCCGATCAGGCGAACCACCAACGCTCCGAGGCGCGACCGCCGTCGAGGTCCCAGTTGGAGGCGACGTTCTCGCCGTGCGCCACCTTCTTCGACACGCCGTTGATGTAGTTGTTGAACAGCGGCACGATCGCGCCGCCGTCGTCGCGCAGCAGTTCTTGCGTTTCCCGGTACATCGCTGCGCGCTTGGTCTCGTCGAGTTCACCCTTGGCGGCGCGGGTCAGTTCATTGAACTTGTTCGCCGCGTCGGTGCCTTTCCAGGCCGTGTCGTTCCACTCGGTGGTGTCGACATAGGCGGAAGCATACATCCAGTCGATGGTCGGGCGGCCTGACCAGTAGCAGGCGCACCAGCCCTTCTTGTTCCAGACGTTCGACCAGTAGCCGTCGGACGGTTCGCGCACCACTTCGATGTCGATGCCGGCTTCCTTGGCCGAAGCCGCGATAAGCTGCGCCGCGTCGACCGCGCCGGCGAACGCCGCATCGGAAGCCGAAAGCTGGATCTTCCCGCTGTGGCCGGACTTCTTGTAGTGCTCGGCCGCCTTTTCGGGGTCGAATTCGCGCTGCGCCAGTTCGGCGTAGAACGGCATGGACGGCGAAACCGGGATGTCGTTGCCAAGGGCGCCGTGGCCGAGCAGGATCTTGTCGACCAGTTCCTGGCGCTTGATCGCCAGTTTCAGCGCCATGCGCAGGTCGTAGTTGCCGAAGGGCTCGACATCGAGGCGCATCGGGAAGGTGTAGTGCGCGGTGCCCGATTTCTCCAGGATGGTGATGTTCGGGTTGCGCGCCAGCAGCGCGACGGTCTTCGGATCGACGCGGCTGATCACGTCCACATCGCCGTTCATCAGTGCGTTTTGGCGGGCGGTGACGTCGATGATCGACAGGTACTCGATCTCGTCGAAATGCGCCTTGCCGGACTTGAAGTAGTTCGGATTGCGCTTCAGCAGGGCGCGAATGCCGGGCTCGAACGTATCCAGGATATAGCCACCGGTGCCGATCCCGTCGGTCGGATCGATCTTGCCATCCTTCGACGGCTTGATCATCAAATGGTAGTCGCTGATCAGGTAGGGGAAGTCGGCGTTCGGCGCGTCGAGTTCGAACACGACGTTGTCGCCGTCCTTCCTGATGTCGACGATGCCGGCGATCACGCCCTTGGCGGCGGACTTGGTGTCCTCGCCACGGTGATGATTGATCGAGGCGATGACGTCATCGGCGTCCATCGTCTTGCCGTTGTGGAAAGTGACGCCCTTCCGCAGAACGAAGGACCAGGTCTTGGCGTCCGAGGAATCGTAGCTCTCGGCCAGTTCGGGAACCAGTTTTCCGGTTTCGTCCACCTCGGTCAGGTAGTTGCCGAGCGTGAAGCCGATACCGGACGACCAATCGTTCTCGAACGTGCCGGGATCGAGCGTATCTGTTGTCGAGCAATGGCCCGAGCCGATGC
>CALMYO010000078.1 GCA_937873685.1 uncultured Paracoccaceae bacterium | reverse complement strand
GCCTCCACCCCCGAACCGGCCACCCCCGCCGCAACCGACCCCCCCGCCAGCAAGACCGGCAACGCCGCCGCCGCCATCATCGCCCTGCCCCGCACCCTCGGCGACGGCTCGCCGGTCTACACGTTCAAGGCCCCCTTGGTTTCGGGCTTTGTCGCCTCCGGCGGCTCCGGCTCCGGCCAGGTGATCGACCTCACCAAACGCCTCGGCGACGGCTCACCGCGCTGATCGAACAAACCGCTTCCGACACAACGCCGGGGATGAAAGTCCCCGGCTTTCGTGTTAAGATGACCGGTAAAGGGGAAATGTCGTGTCGCTGAACCGCAAGCTGGAGGCGCTGAGCGAGGCCATGTGGCGCAATGCCGGTCCAGAGGGCGCCGCCCTTCGCGCCAAGGCGCTGGCCAATCAATCGCTCTATACTTTTGAGGGAAAGCCGAAGAAAGCCGTTGCGGTTCTGCCTGACGCCGGGCTGATCAATGCCGATGGCGAACCGGTCAACCTGTATACTGCGATAGGCGCGCGGCCTGCCGTCATTGCCTTTTTCCGTGGCAGCTGGTGTCCGTATTCGACGACCGCGATGCGCGCCATCCAGTCCATTGCCGACGATCTTCACAAGATGGGCGTTGCACTGATCGGCATCACGCCGCAGCGCCATATCACGCTTGAAGCGGCGATCTGGCGCAATGGCCTGAACTGGCAATTGTTCACGGTTCCCGGCGTTGACCTTGTCGATTCGCTCGGCATCGGCGTGCGGATCATTCCCGAAATGATCGAGTTGTATCGTAGCCAGGGCTTCGATCTGGAGACGCTCAACGAAACGCACAGCTGGATCCTGCCGCTTGAGGCGACCTATATCGTCGATGAGCAAAAACGCATCGTCGAGGCGGCGTCGTGGCCGTATCCGAGTCGCAGGATGGAGCCTGCCGATATTCTTGCCGCAGCGCGTCGGCTCTCGCCGGTCGCCCGGGCAGTACCGGCCTGAACTTTCTAAAGCGGCATCGAATGCCCGGTCATGGAGGGATCGAGGCGGATTTCGTGCTCCAGGAAGTCAATCATCGCCCTGACCTTGGCGGGCAGGAACCGCCGTGACGGAAATACGGCGTGGATGGGAATGCTGCTCGACGACCAGTCGTCGAGCAAGGTTTCCATCCCCTCCAGTTCCCAGATATCGGCGAACAGCCAGGCCGGAACACGGGCAATGCCGAGATCGCGCAGTGCTGCGTCACGCAGGGCGTCGGAGTTGTCGACACTCAGCCGGCCGTCGACCTCGACCGTTTCTGCAACTTCGCCTCGCTCGAAGGTCCAGAGCCGCGGTTCCGCCAGACCGGAATAGAGCAGGCAGTCGTGGCCGCTGAGTTCGTTCGGCGTTGCAGGCCGTCCCATGCGCTCAAGATAGCGCCTCGACGCCACGGTGATGAACGGTGCCGTGCCGATACGCCTCGAAATGACGTTCTCCTCCCGCGACGCGCCAAAGCGGATGGCAAGGTCGATATTCTGGTCGATCAAGTCGGCATGTGTGTCTTGAAGCACGAGATCGACCCGCACTTCCGGAAACTGGCGGAAGAAGAGCGGCAGGCGCGGAACGATGTGCATGCGCCCGAAACTCGCAGCGGTCGTCATGCGCAACGTTCCGACAACACGGCCTTCGCGGCGGCGCATCGAATCCAGCGCCTCTTCCGCCGCTTCGAGGGCAAGCCGCGCCAGCGGGACGAGCGCGCGCCCTTCATCCGTCAGTGTGAGCTTTCGGGTGGTGCGCTGGAAGAGCCGCGCGCCGAGATGGTCCTCCAGGGCGGATATCTGCTTGGAGACGGCCGGCTGACCGATGTTCATCTCGCGCGCGGTGACGGAGAAACTCTCCGTCTCCGCAACGCGCACGAATGTCTGGAAAGCGGTGTAGATGTCCACGTTGTATTCCAAATCGGAATGAATCAAAGGCTGAATAAGGAGCGCCCTGCTGTTGCGCAATAGCCATTGCCTCGGCCGCCCCTTCTTTCGTGCGGACAACTTTCATTGATTCACATTCCCGCATGGCATTGCGGCTAATGATAGCGCAACCTAACTGACCGCCATGTGCATTGAAGGGATGGTCGGAATTGCGCCTGTTTTTCACCCTCGTCTTTCTGACCGGTGCGGTGCTTGGCCTCGGTTATCCGTGGTACGTGAACAATCTTTCCGGCTATGGGATCGGCGAATGGACGGTCTATGAGCGTGGCAAGGGCTTCACGCCGGTGACGGTGCGCCTCGATCCGATCGATGGTTCGATGCGGGTGCTTCTCGACATGCTGTCGGACGGCGCGCCGCTCAGCCCGAATGCGGTAAGCGTCGTGGCGGTAGTCGTCAACCACGCCGGCCGTTCGCTACTGGCCGACACGGCGACGTTCTCTGCCGCCAATGTGCGCGAGGACGCCCCGCAGCAGGTGACCAAAACCTGGCGCGCCTTTCCTGGCGATTTTGCGGTTTCGCAGGCTGGTGAATACGAGGTGATCGTTTCCGATGGCGCGCGCGAGGAGATCCCGATGCGCCAGATCACGCTGACCTTGCGGGCGCAATCCGAAACCGTCAAAACGGACGTCGTCTATGCCGGCATCGCCGCCATGGCGATCGGCGCGATCGGGCTGGTGATATCCTTGCGGCGCCGTCGCGGCGGCCCGGGCGGCGGTGCGAGCACGGCATCGAAGACGGCGAGCGAAAAATCGCCCATGCGCTGGGGCAGGGGATAGCTGCAAGGCACCTTGCCGGCCGACGTCAGGCCCGCAACTTCATTGCCCCTTAGTTTGACGGGCGCTCAGTCGAGCTTTTCGGCCAGCAGATCGTCGACGAACTCGAACAATCCCGGCCGGCGGTCGCGGCGAAGCCGCTCGGCGCGGACAATGGCCTGGACCGCCGAAAAGGCGCGGTCGAGATCGTCGTTGACGACGATATAGTCGTACTCGCGCCAGTGCTCTATTTCCACCGCCGCATTGGTGAGACGTCGCCGGATGGTCTCTTCGGAATCCTCCGCGCGGCGGCGCAGGCGCGATTGCAACTCCGCCATGGATGGCGGCAGGATGAAGATCGACACCACATCGGCGCGCATCTTTTGCGCCAGTTGCTGTGCGCCCTGCCAGTCGATGTCGAACAGCATGTCGCGCCCGTTCGCCATTGCCTCCTCCACTGCCTCGCGCGGCGTGCCGTAGGAGTTGCCGTGGACTTCGGCCCACTCCAGCAGGGAATCGCCGTCGCGCAACCGATCAAACTCGCGGCGCGAGACGAAGCGGTAGTGCACCCCCTCGATCTCGCTGGCGCGCCGCCCGCGTGTGGTGACGCTGACCGACAAGGTGATCGCCTCGTCCGACTTCAGCAGATTGCGTGCGATCGTCGACTTGCCGGCCCCCGATGGAGAGGAAAGCACCAGCATAAGGCCGCGACGGCGGATACGCGCTGAGGGCAGGGTGGTCTGCATGCGGAATCCTACTCGATATTCTGGATCTGTTCGCGCATCTGGTCGATGACGGTCTTCAACTCCAGCCCGTATTCGGTGATGGCGGCGGAGCCGGCCTTGGAGCAGATCGTGTTGGCTTCGCGGTTGAACTCTTGCGCCAGGAAGTCCAGCCGTCGACCGATCGTCCCACCCTCGGCCAGCAAGGCGCGCGCAGCCGCGACATGAGCGGCAAGCCGGTCGAGTTCCTCCTGGATATCAGCTTTGGCGGCGATGATGGCGGCTTCCGCGTTGAGGCGCTGTTCATCAAGCGCCGCGCCCGCTTCCATCAATTCGGCCACCAGTCGACGCAGCCGCGCCTTGACATGGTCACGGCTTCTCGAAGGATCTGCTGCGGTTTTGTCGATCAACGACGCGATACGGTCGAGATGACCGGTGATCACGGCCGCAAGCGCGGCGCCTTCGCTCTGCCGCGCCGCTTTCAGCGCCGCCGCCGCCTCGGCGAGTGTCTCGCCGATCGCCGTTTCCATCGGGTTGTTTTCGCCGATCAAGGCATCTTCCGATTTAGGATCGATGATTCCGCGCAAAGCCAAAAGCGCATCGACGCTCGGGGGAGCAAGCCCGTTCCTGCGCGCCAGCTCCGTAAGGGTGGCGGCTGCTGCCGAGAAAAGCGCTTCGTTGACGGTGAAAGGGGGGGCGACCCCGGTTCTTTCCAGGCCGAGCACGCCTTGCACATTGCCGCGCTGGCACGTCGCCGCAAGGCGCTTCTTCAACGCGAGTTCCAGCCGCTCGAAACCGGGCGGAAGCCGCAGGCGGATGTCAAGCGACTTGCCATTGACGGATTTCAATTCCCAGACAACGCGCGTATCGCCGCTCATGCGTTCTGCGCGCGCAAATCCGGTCATGCTCTCGATGCTGGTCAATGTTCAGCGCTCCGTGCCGCTCCAACCATGCAAGGCATGGTGGCCACAACCCACGCCGCCCCCAGCGCGGAAACCGCGTTAACGATTAGACGGATTCCGTAAATCTCTGCAATGTCTTCGAAGGCTGTGTCTGCGACTTTTCGGGCGCTTCGTCGCGTGCGGCTCAGTTGCCGCCGCCCGATGACACCGCATTGTCCGCCTCTACCTTGCGCCAGCGGGCGACATTGCGGTTGTGCTCGTCGAGCGTCTCGGCAAACACATGGCCGCCGGTTCCGTCCGCAACGAAGAACAGGTCATTGGTCTGCGCCGGATTGGCAACGGCCTCCAGCGAAGCGCGGCCGGGAATCGCGATCGGCCCGGGCGGCAATCCGTCGATCGTGTAGGTGTTGTACGGCGTCGGCTTGTCGATGTCGGAGCGATAGATCGGCCGGTCCGCCGGTTTTCCCTCGCCGCCGAAGATGCCGTAGATGATGGTCGGGTCCGATTGCAGCCGCATGCCTTTTCTCAGCCGGTTGACGAAAACTGCCGCCACCTGAGGCCGCTCGGAGGCAATGCCCGTTTCCTTTTCCACGATCGAGGCCAGCGTCGCGAACTCGTTGATGTCCTGCACAGGCAGGCCGTCGACACGCGACTGCCAGATCTGGTCGATCAGTTTTTTCTGCTCGGCGCTCATCTTGTTGACGAGTTCAGTGCGGTCCATTCCGCGCGCAAAGCGCTGCGTATCGGCCACGAGACTGCCTTCCGGCGGCAGTTGCGCCGGCAATTCGCCGGTCAATTCGGCGCTGGCGGCGATGCGGTCGAAGGCTTGCTTGACGGTCAGGCCTTCCGGGACGGTCAGCGAATACAGCACCGATTTGCCGCTTTTCAGCAATTCGAGCACGTCGCGCATCGAGGCGCCGGCCTCGATCTCGTACTCCCCGGCTTTCAGCTTGGCCGATGCGCCGTCGATGCGCGCGCCGACCGAAAATATGCGCTCATCGGAAATGATGCCCGACCGCTCAAGCCCGCGCGCGATCTCGTTGATGCCGGCGCCCTTGCGCACGTTGAAGAGCGCGGATTCCTTCAGCGGTCCGGGCGCCTCGAACTGCTGCTTGCCGAACCACAAGCCAATGCCGACGCCCACCAGGGTGAGCACGATCATCGTCATGACGAAGTTGAGGAACACCACGACCTGGCTGCGCGAGGCGCGCGCACGCTTTGCCTTTGGAAACGGGCCGAGATCGGGACCGCCCGCGCCCGTCTGCGTTGGAAACTCGAACGGCGGCTGGTCGGCTGGGCGCCGGCCAAAACCATGCGAAGATTGCGACATGCGACCGGACGTTGACCGTTGCTCGTTGTTCACGCCTCATACCTCGCAATACGGTGGGAACCGGCGACCAGATTGCCGGTCAATATGGCAAAAAACCGGATGGCTCAGGCTTCCAGGCGACGCATAACGAGCGAAGCGTTAGTGCCTCCGAAGCCGAAGGAATTCGACAGCGCCACATTGATCTCGCGTTTGCGCGGCGCATGCGCCACCAAGTCGATCGCGGTATCGGTTGCCGGATTGTCGAGATTGAGCGTCGCAGGAGCGATGTTGTCGCGGATGGCAAGCGCGCAGAAGATCGCTTCCATTGAACCGGCCGCGCCGAGCAGATGGCCGATCGACGATTTTGTCGACGACATCGAGATGCGCGACGCCGCATTGCCGACGAGGCGCTCAACTGCGCCGAGTTCGATCGTGTCGGCCATGGTCGACGTGCCATGCGCGTTGATGTAGTCGATGTCGGAGGCTGAAATCCCCGCCCGCTTCAGCGCGGACTGCATGCAGCGGAACGCGCCTTCGCCGGTCTCGCTCGGCGCTGTGATGTGGTAGGCGTCGCCGGACAGCCCGTAGCCGATGATTTCGGCGTAGATGTTTGCGCCTCTGGCGCGTGCGTGCTCCAGTTCCTCCAGCACCACGACACCGGCGCCCTCGCCCATGACGAAACCGTCGCGATCGCGGTCCCAGGGCCGAGACGCCTTGGCCGGATCGTCATTGTGCTGGGTGGAAAGCGCCTTGCAGGCGGCGAAACCGGCAAGCGAAATGCGGCAAACCGGCGATTCGGTGCCGCCTGCGACCATCACGTCGGCGTCGCCGAGCGCGATCAACCGGCTGGCGTCGCCGATCGCATGCGCGCCGGTCGAACAGGCGGTGACCACGGAGTGATTCGGCCCGCGCAGCCCGTGCTTGATCGAGACATGACCGCTCGCCAGGTTGATCAGGCGTCCTGGAATGAAAAACGGCGACACGCGCCTCGGCCCCTTGTCGCGGAGTGTGTAGCCCGCTTCGACGATGCCCTCGATGCCGCCGATGCCCGAACCGATCAGCACGCCGGTGGCAATCTGGTCATCATCGCTTTGCGGATGCCAGTCGGCATCCTTTAGCGCCATGTCCGCCGCCGCCACCGCATAGATGATGAAGGGATCAACCTTGCGCTGTTCCTTCGGCTCCATCCAGTCGTCGGCATTGTAAGTGCCGTCGGAGCCGTCGCCGAATGGAAGCCGGCAGGCGATCCTGGCCGGCAGATCCTCGGTTTCGAATTCGGTAATGCGCCGCGCCGCGCTTTCGCCGGCAAGCAGGCGCGACCATGTCTTTTCCGCACCGCAGCCAAGGGGCGATAACGCCCCGATGCCGGTTATAACGACGCGCCGTAATGAGGTCATGTCAAATAGCCGAAGCGGGGCGATGCGCGAAGCGCCGCCCCCGCCGATCAGGCCTGGGCCTTTTCGATGAACTTCACGGCGTCGCCGACAGTCAGGATCGTCTCGGCGGCGTCATCGGGGATCTCGACGCCGAACTCCTCCTCAAAAGCCATTACGAGTTCGACCGTGTCCAGGCTGTCTGCGCCAAGGTCGTCGATGAAACTGGCTTCTTCCGAGACCTTCTCGGCGTCCACGCCCAGATGTTCGATGACGATCTTCTTGACGCGTTCTGCGGTATCGCTCATTTCCGGCTCCTCGAGCTCCTGATGCTGTGTTTTTTGGTTAGCCGCGGAAACGCGCCTAATCAAGTCGAAACGCGAACGGCGAGCGGACATCCACCGGCCTGTCGGCTGGTTGGGCGGTCGATCCGGCTTTTCGGAACACGTCTCCCCTCAAATCCCCGTTCAGGAATCGAAACGCGACTATCACGGAACCGCGCCGCCCGCCAAGCGGCATTTGCCGCTTTTGTGCGCAGCGCGCAGAACCGGCCTCAGATCATCGCCATGCCGCCATTCACATGCAACGTCTGGCCCGTGACATACGCAGCCTCGCTTGACGCCAGGAAGACGACCGCGGCCGCGACTTCCGCTCCGAGGCCCATGCGTTTCATGGGAATTGCACCCATGATGCCTTCCTTCTGCTTGTCGTTCAGTTTTGCCGTCATGTCCGATTCGATGAAGCCCGGCGCGACGCAGTTGACCGTGACGTTGCGGCTGGCGATTTCCTGGGCGAGCGACTTGGAAAACCCGATCATGCCCGCCTTGGAGGCGCAGTAATTGGCCTGGCCCGGATTGCCGGTGACGCCGACGACCGAGGTGATGTTGACGATACGCCCGAAGCGCCGCCGCATCATCGGATGGGTCAGTTCGCGGGTCAGGCGGAACGTGGCGGTGAGATTGACCTCCATCACCGCATCCCAGTCGGCGTCAGACATGCGCACGAACAGGCCGTCGCGGGTGATGCCGGCATTGTTGACGAGGATGTCGACGCCGCCCATCCCGGCTTCCGCCTGCTTGCCGAGAGCGGAAACCGCGTCGCGGTTCGAAAGGTTGGCGGCAAACACCTGCGCCCGTTCGCCGAGTTCGCCGGCAAGCGCGTCGAGCTTCTCACGGCGCGTGCCATGCAGGCCGACGGTCGCGCCCTGCGCATGCAATGCGCGTGCGATCGCCTCGCCGATACCGCCGGATGCGCCGGTGACGAGCGCCTTGCGGCCGGTCAGATCGAACATGGTCATCTCCTCAAGAAAAGGTTTGCAACAGGGCGCGCAGGTCGTCCGGCGTGTTGACGGCAACCCCGGTCACATCCTTGGCGATGCGTCGCGCAAGGCCGGTCAGCACCTTACCGGCGCCGATTTCATAAAGGGTCGTCGCGCCATTTGCCGAAAACCACTCGACCGTCTCGCGCCAGCGCACGCGCCCGGTCACCTGCTCCACCAACAACCGGCAGATCTCGTCCGGATCGGTGACCGGCCTGACCGCCACGTTGGCGATGACCGGAACGACCGGAGCCGATTTCGCGACACCAGCCAGCGCAGCGCGCATCGCATCGGCCGCCGGTTGCATCAGCGCGGAATGGAACGGGGCGGAGACCGACAGGGGGATGGCGCGCTTGGCGCCCTTCTCCAGCGCCAGGGCCGAGGCGCGCTCCACGGCTGCCTTCGCGCCCGATATCACCAGTTGTCCGCCGCCATTGTCGTTGGCGATCTGGACCGGGCCTGAGTCGCCGGCTTCGCGGCAGGCGGCCTCCACGCCATCCTGCTCCAGCCCGATGATCGCCGCCATGGCGCCCTGCCCGGCCGGAACCGCCTGCTGCATCGCGTTGCCGCGAATGCGCAGCAGCCGCGCAGTGTCGGCGATGGAAAACATGCCGGCTGCGGCGAGCGCGGAGTATTCGCCAAGCGAATGACCGGCAACATACGAGACGCGATCCTTGAGAACCAGTCCTTCCGCTTCCATTGCCCGGATTGCCGCGAGCGAAACCGCCATCAACGCCGGCTGGGCGTTGGCTGTCAGCGTCAACGTCTCTTCCGGCCCGTCCCACATCAACGCCGAGAGTTTCTCGCCGAGCGCCTCGTCAACCTCCTCGAACACCGCGCGTGCGGCCGGAAAGGCTTCAGCCAGTTCACGGCCCATGCCGACGGCCTGGCTGCCCTGTCCGGGAAAGGTGAAGGCGATCGACATCGGTGGCTCCGGTGTGGCGAAAAAGGTGGCGCGGGTTTGGCGAAGGCCGGCCTGCATGTCAAGGCGGGGGCGCCTTGGCCGGGTCGCGTGCAAAATCGCCAAATTTTTTCTTGCGTGGCGTATCGGTCGCCTTGCAGGACAGCCCCGCCGCGCACATCTGACCGCGGCGCGCCGGATGGCCGTACTCCTTTCAGGCAAACCAGATGACCAAGCGTGTCGCCTCCGTGCGGGATGCGTCGGACAACCCGGCGCAGGCCCCGCTTTCCCTTGGCCTTGTTATCGGCGTGGCGGGCGTGTTCCTGCTGGTGTCGTCCGAGATCGTCGTCGCCGCCACGGCAGCGGTATGGGCCGCCGCCGGGCTGCTGCATCTCGGTCATGCGGCCACGTGGACGCTCGCCGCGATCGCAGCAATGATCGTGCTCTACGCCATGGCGCAGGTGTTGCGCCTCGCCATTGCCAGCGAACGCGACATCAACAACCAGTAAGCCGGAGAGCCCCGTGGACTACCTGCTCGTACTGATCGGGCTTGTTGCCCTGTTCTTCGGCGGCGAATGGCTGGTGAAGGGCGCAATTGCGCTCGCCCACCGGCTTGGCCTGCCAACCATCCTGATCTCGCTCACCGTCGTTGGTTTCGGAACCTCGACGCCGGAACTCCTGGGCTCTGTGCGCGCCGCGCTCGCCGGATCGCCCGATATCGCGCTCGGCAACGTGATCGGCTCCAACACGGCGAACATCCTGCTGATCGGCGGGGTGGCGGCGCCGTTTTGGCCGCTCTCGAAAAGGGGAGCGTCGGGGCCGCGCGGTGGCGGGGTCCTGTTGGCGGTCGCGCTGCTGGCGCTGTTTCTGGTGCAGTTCGACGTCATCGGCCGCCTTGCCGGCATGGCCATGGTCGCCACCCTCGTGCTCTATATCTGGAGCGCCTGGCAGACCGGTTCGGCCGCCGGCGGCGATCGCGACGAGGACGAGGCGGTGGTCGTTCCCGCGCCGGGGCACTCGGCGGTCCGGCTGGTCGCAATCGGGCTCCGCAGCCTGTTTTCCCGGGCTGGAAGGCTGGTGCG
>CALMYO010000077.1 GCA_937873685.1 uncultured Paracoccaceae bacterium | reverse complement strand
CGGGTGCGCTTCGAGTGGAAGCCCGTTTTCTCCCCCCCAGGCATTGTAATGCTCGACCGCCTCTCGGTTCTCCTGCCGCCACCGCCGCGCCTTTTCCTCGGCAACTGCAGTGGCAATTCCGGTTTCGGCTGCGCGCGACAGGTTGATGTCGAGCGCGCGGGCTTCGGCAAGCAGCGTTTCGGCCAGCGAGAGATTGGCCGTAGCGCGGCGGGAAGAAGGATCAGGTCTCATACGCAGATACTATGCGCATGAGCAAAATCATGCAACGGGCGCGGTGCAGTCAACCAAGCCGCTGCCGCATGGCGATCCGGTCGACTGACGTTGGTCGGCGCGAAAATGGCACGACTGGCGCTTGGCTACGCAGCTTCGTTCACCGCCGCCAGCGGCGCGATCGCCGCAACCACCGCATCGGCGCAAAGCGCTGCGAAATCCGGATCGGCGCGAATCTCGTCCAGGCTTCGCGGCACGGGAAACGCGCCTTCCCAATCCTCCAAGGCGAAACCGAGCGCAACCGCGCCTTCCGCCAGCGATGCGTCCAGCGTGTCAGCGACTGCGATGACACCGGGCACATCGGGAAACGACACGCCATAGCCGCTGCCAGGTTCCTTGTGGATCAGAGCGATGTAGTGGATCATTTTCAGTCCTTTTGCCAACCGGCCTGGCGGTAAATCGAAGCCACTGTGCCCGCAGGAATATCCGCGCGAGGATGCGTGACGATCACGGTGCGGCGGTTTTCCTCGTGCTTGAATTTGTGATGAGAGCCACGCACCGAGATGAGCTCGAACCCATCGGCCTTCAGACGTCGAATGATATCACGGCTGTCCCTCAGCATCAAACGCCGCCTGACCCTACCCGAAGTACGCCTGCAGCGGCCGCACCTCCAGGTTCCCCGCCTTCAGCGCCGCGATCGCCTCGGCTGCCGCCAGCGCACCGGCCATGGTGGTGAAATAGGGCACCTTGTTGGTCAGCGCGGCACGGCGCAGCGACTTGGAATCGCTCATCGCCTTCTGCCCGTCCGTGGTGTTGATGACGATCTGCACCTGCCGATTGCGGATGGCGTCCTCGATATGCGGGCGGCCTTCCAGCACCTTGTTGACCTTTTTCGCCTCGACACCACGCTCCGAAAGGAAGCGCTGCGTGCCGCCGGTCGCAAGCACGGCGAAGCCGACGCTGGCAAGGCGCCGCACCGCCGGCAATACCGCCGCCTTGTCCTCGTCGCGCACCGAGACGAAGACCGTTCCGGCGCGCGGCAGGTCCATGCCCGCGCCGATCTGCGCCTTGGCGAAGGCCATGGCGAAGTCGGTATCGAGACCCATCACCTCGCCGGTCGAGCGCATTTCCGGGCCGAGCAGCGTGTCGACGCCCGGAAAGCGCGCAAACGGGAACACCGCTTCCTTGACGGCGATGTGCTTCAGCCGCGCCACATCCGGACGCCCGCCATAGGCGGCAGCCGCCGCGTCCAGGGTCTCGCCGCCCATGATGCGCGCCGCGATCTTGGCGATCGGCGCGCCGATCGTCTTGGCGACGAAGGGCGCGGTGCGGCTGGCGCGCGGGTTGACCTCCAGCACGTGGATGACGCCGTCCTTGATCGCGTATTGAACGTTCATCAGGCCGCCGACCTTGAGCGCGCGCGCCAGTTCCGCCGTCTGCCGCTCCATCTCGGCAACGATTTCGGGCGAAAGCGAATGCACGGGAAGCGAACAGGCGCTGTCGCCGGAATGGATGCCCGCTTCCTCGATATGCTCCATCACGCCCGCAACCCACACATCCCTGCCGTCGCACAGGCAATCGACATCGACCTCGATCGCGCCGGAAAGGTAGGTGTCGAACAGGAGCGGGTTCTTGCCGAGCAACGTGTTGATCTGGCCGGTCTTGTCGTTGGGATAGCGCGCCTTGATGTCCTCGGGGATCAGTTCCGGCACGGTGTCGAGCAGGTAGGATTGCAGTCCCGCCTCGTCGCGGATGATCTGCATCGCCCGGCCGCCCAGCACGTAGGACGGGCGCACCACGAGCGGGAAGCCGAGTTCGCCCGCCACCAGCCGCGATTGCTCCACCGAATAGGCGATGCCGTTCTTCGGCTGCACCAGTTCCAGCCGCATCAGCAGTTTCTGGAAGCGGTCGCGATCCTCGGCGAGATCGATCGCATCGGGCGAGGTGCCGAGAATCGGAATGCCCGCCGTCTCGAGCGCGTTCGCAAGCTTCAGCGGCGTCTGGCCACCGAACTGCACGATGACGCCGACGAGTTCGCCCTTCTCCTGTTCCGCGCGCAGGATCTCCAGCACGTCCTCGGCCGTGAGCGGCTCGAAATACAGGCGATCGGAGGTGTCGTAGTCGGTCGAGACGGTCTCCGGGTTGCAGTTGACCATGATCGATTCATAGCCGGCGTCGGCCAGCGCGAAGGCGGCATGGCAGCAGCAATAGTCGAACTCGATGCCCTGGCCGATGCGGTTCGGTCCGCCACCGAGGATCACCACCTTGCGCCGGTCCGACACGAAGGCTTCGGACCGCGTCTGTCCGGCGAACGGAACCTCGTAGGTGGAGTACATGTAGGCGGTCGGCGAAGCGAATTCGGCCGCGCAGGTGTCGATGCGCTTGAACACCGGGCGAACGCCAAGCGCGCGCCGCGCCTTGAACACCTCGGACTCGGTCTTGCCCGTCAAGGTCGCGAGGCGCTGGTCGGAAAAGCCCATGCCCTTCAGCATGCGCAGGTTCGCCGCGTCGTCGGGAAGGCCATGTGCGCGCACCCGCGCCTCCATCGCCACGATGTCGGCGATCTGGCGCAGGAACCATGGGTCGATGCGGCAGCTTTCGTGCACTTCCTCCACGCTGAAGCCCATGCGCAGCGCCTGCGCCACCATACGCAGCCGGTTCGGCGTCGGCGTGCCGAGCGCGGCGCGCACGGCATTCCGGTCCTCGCCTTCGCCAGCGCCGGGGATCTCGATTTCGTCCAGCCCGGTCAGGCCGGTTTCCAGCCCGCGCAGCGCCTTTTGCAGGCTT
>CALMYO010000076.1 GCA_937873685.1 uncultured Paracoccaceae bacterium | reverse complement strand
GCGCGTTCCGCCGCCGCCAGCATGCAGGCGACGAAGCCCTTCATGTCGGTGGTGCCGCGCCCGAAGACACGGTCGTCCTCGCGCGTCAGCCGGAAGGGTGGCCGCGTCCAGTTCTGGCCGGCGACCGGAACCACGTCGCTGTGGGCGGAAAGCACGACGCCACCGGGAGAATCCGGGCCAATCTCCGCATAAAGGCCCGCCTTCAGCCCCGTCTCGTCATGCATGCGATGCACCCGCGCGCCGCAAGCTGACAGCAGATCCTGCGCCCAATCGATCAGCGGCAGGTTGGTGTCGGCGCTGACGGTCGGAAAGGCGATCAGCGAATCGAGAAGTTCCAGCGTGCGGCTCATGTCCTACTCCCGTGCCAGTTCGGCCAGTTCACGCCGGAACGGCATGGCGTCGCCAATGTCGTCCGCGTCCAGTTCGCGGGCGTAACGGTGGCCGGCATAGGTCGCCCAGGCGATCGGGCCGGGCGCATCGGCATCGCCGATAAGCTTCACCGAGCGGATGCCGGCGTCGGTCCATTCGTTTTCGCGCGCCTTAAGGTTGCGCCACAGGCCGTCGCGGCCAAGGCGCGAAGCGACCATGGCCACAGCGTCGCAGCCAATTTGCGCCATCGCGCCGGTGAACACGCAGTTCGTGACCACGTATCCGGCGCCGATTTCGGTCATGCCGCGATTCAGAACGATCGAGACCCCGGTCTCTGCCAGCCGCTTGTGGATGGCCGCCTGCTCCAGCGTGTTGCGCGTCCATTCCGAAACGAAGGCCGAGGGCGTGACCAGTGTGACCTCAGCACCGCGCAGCGCCAACAGTTCGGCAATCACGCCGCCCATGTAGAAGTGGTCGTCGTCGAACACAACCACGCGGCCGGACGGCATCATGCCGTCCATGATGTCGTCGGGCGTGAACAGCGGCATGGCGGGATCGATCGGGAAGGGGACCACATGCTGGCGTGAAACGCCGTCGCGCCGCCAGATTGCGCCGGTGGCGATCGCCACATGCTCGAAGCCGAAATCGAGGATATCGCCGGCGGTGAGCGCGCTGTCGCGGTAGATCTCGACATTCGGCCTTTGCGACAACTGGTACTCGCGATAATCGGCAACGCGCCCCCAGGCGGCAAGGCCGGGCAAGGTGCGCTCACGCGCGACGCGGCCGCCCAGAGTCGCCGTCGACTCGGCCAGCGCCACGTCGTAGCCACGCAGCGCAAGCGCGCGCGCCGCTTCCATGCCAGCCGGCCCGGCTCCGACCACAAGCACCTTTTCGCTTCCGCCCCTAGCGTTCATGATTTCCGGATGCCAGCCCTTGCGGAATTCCTCCATGAAGGTCGGGTTCTGGGTGCAGCGGCTTGGCGACATCGTCATGTCGCCGGTGATGCACATGTTGCAGCCAATGCACTCGCGGATATCCTCGATGCGGCCTTCCTCGACCTTCCTTGGTAGAAACGGATCGGCGATGGAGGGACGGGCGCAGCCGATGAAATCGAGCAGTCCGGTTCTGACTTGGCGCACCATTGCGTCCGGCGAGGTGAAGCGGCCGACACCGACCACCGGCTTGTCGGTCAGGTCGCGAATGCCGCGCACCAGCGCCTCCTGCGCGCCTTCTTGCTTGAAGCGCGACGGGCCCGAGCAATCCTCCCATGTGCCATGGGCAAGATCCCACAGGTCAGGCAGGTCGCGGTTCATCTGCACGAACTCGCGCATCTCGGCGTTGGAAAAACCGAGTTCGCCGATCGTCTCGTCGAGCGAGATGCGAAGCGTCAGCGCCATCGTATCACCGACGGCGTCGCGCAGGTCGGCAAACACCTCGCGCACAAAGCGCGAGCGGTTTTCGAGGCTGCCCCCATATTCGTCGCCGCGCTGGTTGGTGGCGCGCGACAGGAAGTGCTGGAAGATGCCGAAACCGTGCGCACCATAAAGACAGATCAAGTCGAAGCCCGCCTGTTGGCTGCGCACCGCCGCGTTGACGAACCAGCGGCGCAGATCGGCGATGTCGCGCTTGTCAAGCGCGCGCGCCTGCACCGGATCGGGCGTAAATGTGCGCACCGGCAGCGCCGAAACCGCGCGCGGGACTTCGCGGGTATAAAGGTTCGGTCCATTGACGCCGGAATAGGCCAGCTGGATGCCGGCGAGCGCGCCGTGGCCCTTCATCGCCGCGGCCATCTTTTCCAGCATCGGGATGTCCTTGTCCTCCCACAGCCGCAATTCAATGAAGGGCGTGATTTCGCTGGTGTGGTGGATCTCGCACTGTTCCGTGAAGATGACGCCCCAGCCGCCTTCGGCCTTGACTCTGCGCATGGCAGCGGCGGCCGACGGGTCGCGGTAGCCGCCGCCGTTGCAGTGCGGCACCTGGTAGAAGCGGTTCTTTGCCGTCAGCGGCCCGATCCGCACCTTGTCGAACAGGATATCGTATCGGTTGTCGCGCATCGTCGGGTTCCTGCTCAAGACAAATGGGTCAACCGTCCGGACAGTTACTCATCGCCCGGCACGCCATAGGAAGGTGCAGCGCGGGGATCGAGCGCGCGCTGCACATAAGCGTCCATCTGCGGTTTGTAGATGTCCCAGATGCTTGCGAGCGTCTCGATCGGACAATCCTCCGTCCAGTCGCAGCGCAAGTCCGCGACCGGCCAGGCCACACGGTCGACCAGCCTCAAGCCGGCCGAATGCACCGGCCCGGCCTCGCCGCCCGCTGCGAGTCCGGCGCGAAGCGCTGCAATCAGCCGGTCGCCGAGATGTCCGCTGCTGGCAAGGAACGCCTCGACGATCGCCCGCGGCACGTCGGCATTGGCAAGCAGGTTCCCGCCGGACGCGACATTTTCCGCCTTCGCTTCGCTCCAGACGCCGAGCGCGTTGGCGCCGGAATGAATTGCCGTGCGGCCGAAACTGTCTACCGCCAGCACCTGCCGGTACTCCATGAAACGGCCGGATTTCACCAGTTCCGCAACCGCATCCGCAGCCGAGCGGCCTTCCTGCATCAGGTCCAGCGCCAGCGGCCCGAGCGTCGGATCGGTGACGTTCTGCGAGGCGACGGCCCCGACCCGGGCGCGGGCGTAAGCGCAGCGCGCCGCTACCGCCGGCGAGGAGGAGGAAATCGCGACGCCGAACATGCCGGTTGCGGCGCAGCGGGCGACGAGAGAGAAGGTCATGCCGGCTTGTCCCCGCTCAGTCCGGGATCACGGCCGTGGCGTCGATTTCCACCAGCCATTCGGGCCGCGCCAACGCGGTGACGACGACGCCGGTCGAGACGGGATGAACGCCGCGGATGTACTCGCCCATGGTGCGGTAAACCGCTTCGCGATGGCGCACATCGGTGAGATAGACGACGATCTTGACCAGATGCTCCATCGAACCGCCAGCTTCCGTGATCAGCTGGCGGATGTTCTGCATCACCTTGTGCGTCTGCTCGATGGGATCGTGGCTGTCGATACTCTTTGACGTATCGAGATCCTGCGGGCACTGGCCGCGCATCCACACCGTCGCGCCGCCGCGCGTGACCACCGCCTGGCAAAGGTCGTTGTCGAGCCGCTGTTCGGGATAGGTTTCGCGCGTGTTGAACTTGCGGATTCGCGTGTGCGCCATGTCGTTCTCCCGAAAGGTCATTGTGCCGCTTGCCGGCCGCGCGCCAGCGCATCGTAGGCCCTGTAGCCGCGCTGGATGGCGATCTGGTCGGCGATGTATTTCGCATCGTGCCACACGCCCCATATGAAAGACGATCCCCGGCGCGATTGCCAGGGCAGTCCGAGGAAATAGACGCCCGGTTCGCGTGAGACGCCACGCTGGTGCAGCGGCTTGCCACCGGCGTCGAAGGTGTCGGCTTTCAGCCAGCCGTAATCGAGCGCAAAGCCGGTCGCCCAGATGATCGACGTCACGCCGGCATCCTTCAGGTCGAGCGCGAGGATCGGGTCGGCGACGCAGGCGGGGTCCGGGCCGATGATCTTTGCCGCCGGCTCTTCGGGAAGGTCGGTTCCGGTGCGTCGGCACCAACTGTCCGCCTCCTCGAGCACCGACAGGTAGTTGGCGTCGCCATTGGCGATGTTGCGTGCAAGATCGGGCGCAAAGCGCATGACGCCGTCCACACACGAGTCTGTGCGGCCGACAAGTGTCATGCCGCGTTCGGCAAAGCGGCGGAAATCGACGGTTGCGCCGCCATAGGCGCCACTGACAGCAATGGTGACGTGTTCGGCGCCGGCTGGCGGCGTCACTGCATCCCATTTGCCGAGAACGCCAAGCCACCAGACGAAATCGCGGCCGCGATAGCTGCGTGGTGGCCGGTCATGCGGGCCGACGGAAAGAAAAACGCGGCGGCCGGCGCGCAGCAGTTCGTCGGCGATCTGGGCGCCGGAGGAACCCGCGCCGACCACCAGCACCGCACCTTGTGGCAACTGGCCGGGATTGCGATAGGCGGTGGAATGGATCTGCAGCAGGCTCTCAGTTTGCGGCACGATCGGCGGGATCACCGGTTTCTGGAACGGCCCGGTGGCGGCAACGATGCTGCCAGCCTCGATATCGCCCGCCGAGGTGTGCACAAGGAACGCCGGCCTGCCGGGGATGCGCGCCGCCGACGTGACCTCGACGCCGGTGCGCACCGGCGCGCCGATCCTTTGCGCATAGGCGACCAGGTAATCCGCCACGTCTTCCTTGCCGGGAAAACCGTCGGGATCGCCTGCAAACTCCATGCCGGGAAAGCGGTCGTGCCAGGCCGGGCCGTTTGCCACAAGCGAATCCCACCGGTGCGACCTCCAGCGTTCGGCAATGCGGTCGCGCTCCAGCACGAGGTGG
>CALMYO010000075.1 GCA_937873685.1 uncultured Paracoccaceae bacterium | reverse complement strand
CTGCCTGAAGAACGACAACATCGTCTATATCGGCGACCTGATCCAGAAGACCGAGAGCGAGATGCTGCGCACGCCGAACTTCGGCCGCAAGTCGCTCAACGAAATCAAGGAAGTCCTCGCCTCCATGGGCCTGCATCTCGGCATGGAAGTGCCGGCATGGCCGCCGGAGAACATCGAGGATCTCGCCAAGCGTTACGAAGACCAGTACTGAGCGAGCGCTTCCGCGCCGCCGACCCGAGATGAAGGAGTAGGACCATGCGTCACGGCAATTCAGGCCGCCGGTTGAACCGCTCGGTCAGCCACCGCAAGGCGATGTTTGCCAACATGGCGACCTCGCTGATCGAACATGAGCAGATCACCACCACGCTGCCGAAGGCCAAGGAAATCCGGCCGATCGTCGAGAAGCTGGTAACGCTCGGCAAGCGGGGCGACCTGCATGCCCGCCGTCAGGTTCTGGCGACGGTGAAGAACGAGACCGTGGTGCGCAAGCTGTTCGACACGATCGCGCCGCGTTATGCGGCCCGCAACGGCGGCTACCTGCGCATCATGAAGGCGGGCTTTCGCCACGGCGACAATGCCGCGATGGCGGTGATCGAGTTCGTCGAGCGTGACATCGACGCCAAGGGCGCGGCGGACCATGCCCGCACTGCGGCAGAGGAAAAGACCGAGAGCGAGGCCGCGTGAGCGGCTGACGCGTTCCGGATATCGGATCTGAGGGCGCCCGTGTGGCGCCCTTTTCTTTTTTCTCGCGGCAGCTACGATGCCGACATGTCGCATTCACGAACACGCAGGTTGGTCGCCGCACTTCTTGCCGCATCTGCGATAATGCCGTTTGCCTTGGCGAACGTGTCTGCACAGGAGAATGCCATGGGCGTGGAACTCCTCGACGCTGTCAAGGCGCGCGACGTTGCGGCAGTGCGGCGGCTGATAGCAGCGGGAGCGCCTTTGGAAGCGCGCGATGCCCGCGGCGCCACCGCCTTGCTTGTTGCGACCCATGCCGATGATGTGGAGATCGCAAGGGCACTGATTGAGGCCGGGGCCGATGTCAACGCCAAGGACCACATTCACGATACGCCGTATCTCTATTCCGGCGCCGAAGGCCGCAACGAGATACTGGAAATGGCGCTGGCGGCCGGGGCGAACCTTCGGGACACCAACCGTTACGGCGGCACCGCACTCATACCCGCCGCCCATCACGGTCATCCGGAAACGGTGCGCGTCCTGCTGCGGACCGGTATCGACATCGATCACGTCAACCGGCTGGGTTGGACGGCGCTGATGGAGGCGGTGATCCTCGGGGACGGGGGACCGGTGCATGCCGAGATCGTAGACTTGTTGCTCGATGCCGGTGCCAACCCGAACATCGCCGATCATCAGGGGGAAACGCCGCTTGCCCATGCGCGCCGTCTCGGCTTCGAAGCGATGGCGCAACGCATTGCTGCCGCCGGTGGGTGATAGAGCATCGTATGAAACGTCAAGTCGGCTGACAGCGATGCGCTGTATCGCGGGGACTTTCCCTCCCCCTTGAGGGGAGGGTGTCGGCGCAGCCGACGGGTGGGGGGTACCGGGATTTCAGCAAATCAATGAATTCCCATCGCTTTTTTCCGGGCGTGTTGAGACGGCCCGCACCCCCACCCCCGGCCTTTGGCCGGACCCTCCCCTCAAGGGGGAGGGAAAGCCCCCGTGTTGCAGCGCTTCGTCTAACAACTCGACGTTTTTTATCCGGCGCACCAGGCCCGCAACGAAGCCTTTCATTTTGCGCAATCGGGGGCAATATGATCGCCATTCAGCGGAGGATTCGCCATGTCAGGTTTCGCCGGTCGCGTGCTGCGCGCCTTGTTTCTCGTGGCGTTCGCGACAGGAATGGCGGTCGCGACGCTTCCCGCAAGGGCACAGGACGAGCCCGCCGACATCCTGCGTGGCATTCTCGGCGAATTGCTGAAAGGCGGCGGGGAGTCTCCTGAACAGAGCCAGTCGCCGGGCGACGATCAGCGGTCGCAGACCGAGCGCGGCAACGGACAGGCGCAACTCGACAGGCCGGCGCGCCGGGTTCCGCAAAGCGAATCCGAGATAAAGTATTCCTTTGCTCCGCTGGTGAAGCAAACCGCGCCGGCCGTGGTCAACGTTTATGCGGCGCGCACCGTGCGCCAGCGTTCGCCGTTTGCCGGCGATCCGTTCTTCGAGCGGTTTTTTGGCGGCGGTGGCTTCGAGGGGCCACCCCGGGTGCAGCAGTCGCTCGGTTCCGGCGTTATCGTCGATCCGGCCGGCTACATCGTGACCAACAACCACGTCATTGAAGATGCCGACGAGGTGAAGATCGCCTTCTCCGATGGCGAGGAATATGAAAGCCGCATCGTGCTGCGCGACAAGCGCGTCGATCTGGCGGTGCTGAAGATCGACGTGCGCGACCGGTTGCCTGCGCTACAATTCGCCGATTCCGACACGGTGGAAGTCGGCGACATTGTGCTGGCCATCGGCAATCCGTTCGGTGTCGGCCAGACCGTGACGTCGGGCATCGTCTCGGCCTTGGCGCGCAACCAGGTCGGCGTGTCCGATTTCGGCTTCTTCATCCAGACCGACGCGGCGATCAATCCCGGCAATTCCGGCGGCGCGCTGATCGATGTCGATGGCGCCCTGATCGGGATCAACACCGCGATCTTCTCTCGCTCGGGTGGATCGAACGGCATCGGCTTCGCCATCCCCTCCAACATGGTGCGCGCGGTGGTGAACCAGGCGAAGAGCGGGGCGGATTCCTTCGAGCGGCCGTGGATCGGCGCAACCTTCTCGCCGGTCACCGCCGAAGCCGCCGAAGCACTCGGCCTGCGCCAACCCCGCGGTGCACTGGTGCTCGACGTCGTGCGCGACGGCCCCTCCGACAGGGCGGGGCTGAGGTCGGGCGATCTTGTTTTGGCGCTGAACGGCGTCGTCATCGAGCATCCCGATGCACTCGGCTACCGGCTTGAGACGGCGGGTCTTGGCAGCACGGTTTTTCTCGATGTGCTATCGCGCGGCAAGCGGCGCGAGATCGCGATCCGTCTCGAGCGTGCGCCCGAATCGGTGCCGGCCGACGAGCGCATCATCGAGGGGCGCAACCCGCTTGCCGGCGCTGTTGTCGCCAACCTGTCGCCGAGGCTTGCGGTCGAACTCGATCTCTCCTCTGATGCGACCGGCGTGGTGATCCTCGACATTCCCCGCGGCGCGCCGGCGGCGCGATACGGTTTTGCGCCGCGCGACATCGTGCTAGGAGTCAACGGCGAACAGGTCCGTGATACGCAGCAACTTGCCGGGTTGGTGCGCAACCGCGCCAACGTGTGGCGCTTCGAGATCGACCGCGGCGGCCAGCGCATCCGCCAGGTTTTCCGCTGATCGCATGGCCGATCTGTTCGGCACGGAAACCAAGGCGGGGCAGGGCGGCGGCTACCGGCCGCTCGCAGACAGGCTGCGCCCGACCAGCCTCGGCGAGGTGGTCGGCCAGCCCCATCTCACCGGTCCGGACGGCGCGCTGACGCGAATGATCGCATCCGGCAGCTTCGGCAGCATGATCCTGTGGGGACCGCCCGGCAGCGGCAAGACAACGATCGCGCGCCTTCTTGCCGACGAGGCAGGGCTCGCTTTCGAGCAGCTTTCCGCGATCTTCTCGGGCGTTGGCGACCTGAAGAAGGTGTTCGAGGCGGCGCGGCTTCGCCGGCAGTCTGGCCGGGCGACGCTGCTGTTTGTCGACGAGATCCACCGGTTCAACCGCGCGCAGCAGGACAGTTTCCTTCCGGTGATGGAGGATGGCACCGTCATCCTCGTCGGTGCAACGACGGAGAACCCGTCCTTCGAACTCAATGCGGCGCTCCTGTCGCGGGCGCGCGTGCTGGTGCTGAACCCGCACGATGGCGAAAGCCTTTCCACCCTGATCGAACGGGCAGAGGCGGCCGAAGGCAAGGCGCTGCCGCTGGACGCGGAAGCGCGCATGGCGCTTGTCCGCATGGCCGATGGCGACGGACGTGCTGCGCTGACTTTGGCCGAAGAGGTGTGGCGCGCCGCGCGCAAGGACGAAGTGTTCGACGCCGCCGCACTGCAGCGTGTGGTGCAGCGCCGCGCCCCGGTTTACGACAAGGGCCAGGACGGCCATTACAACCTGATCTCGGCTTTGCACAAATCGGTGCGCGGTTCCGATCCGGACGCGGCGATGTACTGGCTCGCGCGCATGATCGATGCGGGCGAGGATCCGCTCTATCTTGGCCGGCGGCTGGTGCGCATGGCATCTGAGGATATCGGCCTTGCCGACCCGCAGGCTCTCGTCGTCGCGCTCGCGGCCAAGGACGCTTACGACTATCTCGGCTCACCGGAAGGCGAACTGGCGCTGGCGGAGGCTGCAGTCTACCTCGCGACCGCGCCGAAATCGAATGCGGTCTATGTCGCCTGGAAAGCGGCGCTGCGGGCCGCAAAGGAGAACGGCTCGCTGCTGCCGCCGAAGCACATTCTCAACGCGCCGACGAAGTTGATGAAGTCGGAAGGCTACGGCGCGGGCTACGAGTACGACCACGATGCGCCGGACGCGTTTTCCGGCCAGGACTATTTCCCGGAGAAGATGGGGCGACACACGTTCTACGACCCGCCCGAACGCGGCTTCGAGCGCGATATCCGCAAGCGGCTGGACTGGTGGGAGAAGCTCAGGCGCGAACGGGCGGGTAAGGGGTGAGCGCGCAGTCGCAGCGCAGCGAGCAGATGGCGGGTCCGTTGCGTCTCGTGCTGGTGGACTCCATCACCCAGGTCGAACCACACGATGCTGGCGCGCTGGTTGTAAGCGGTTCGCATGGTGGTGTCAGCGCCGCGACATTCGCCGCCGTCGTGCCGGCTCTGCTGCATGTTTTCAATGACGCCGGCATCGGCAAGGAGCGCGCCGGCGTGCGCGGCCTCGACCTGCTTGCCGAGGTGGGACTCGCTGGTGTTGCGGTCGGCCACGAGACCGCGCGGATCGGCGATGCGCGCGACACGCTGGAGAACGGCGTGGTGACGGTGGTCAACGAACCGGCGGCCGCGCTTGGCGTTTCGATCGGGCAGCCGCTGCGTGATGTTGTGGCGCGGTTATCCGCCCGCGCTTGAAGTCAAGCGGCCGCCCGTGGCAAATGGCGCCGCAACGAATCCGGTTCACCGCATCGAAAGCCCCGGCCATGGACAAGCAACAGAAGAAACTCCTGCGACGCATGGCGATCGCCTTGCCCGTCCTGCTGCTGGCCCTCTGGTTCGTCCCGGTGATCGCGATCATCTGGATCGTTGCCGGGCTGATCGACGTCATGCGCAACAAGGGTCGCAATGCCCTGATGTTCAACCGGTATTTTTTCGGCAACGGCATCCTCACCTGGCTGCTGGCGCCGTTCAACCTTGCTGTCGACCTGATTTCGCGACGCAATCCCGGCATCTGGAAGATGGAGGATTTTCCGCCGGAGTGGCGCGCCGAGATCGACAGCGTGCTCGACGTGTTCAAGGCGCGGCGAGAAGAGATCATGGCCGAGATCGACGCCAAGTTCGAGAAGGGCCGCCGCGGCATGTATGTGTATCGCTGGTACGGCAAGCCGTTCATCGATACCGTGCCAGAGTTCAATCGCGAATTCCGTTATGTGAAGACCATCGCGGTGTCAGTGTTCTCGGGCAAGGAATCGACAACCTGGCATTACGGCCCGCTGCGTCTTTCGCTGCGCCTGCTTTACAACCTTAAGCCCGCCGACACCGATGCGGTGTTCATCGAATGCAACGGCGTGCGCCACCAATGGAACCGCGATCCGCTCTACATCTTCGACGACACGCTGTTTCACCGCTCCGTCAACGAGCATGACGGCCGGCGCTACAACGTGTTCATGGACGTTATCCGCCCGACACCGTTCCCGGGCCTGCTTTCGGGTCTGTTGTCGATGGTGTCGGTGATCGCCGAGCGCATCAAGGCGGTGTTCTACAAGAACTGGACGATGATCGCGGGCGCGCGCAAGCCAGCCTGATACGGTTTGACCCTTATCAAGGCGGGCGGGCGGCGACCTGGCTAACCTTTCATCATCGAATGAAAGGATACGCCATGCGCCTGCTTTCGCGCCTTTTCGCCCTTGGCCTGTTGCTCGCGCCCGTGACGGCGCTTGCCCAATCTTCCGATCCGGCCTGGCTCGACGATCTTGCAGACCAGCTCGCGCGGGAAAAGCAGTGCGAGGCGTCGGTGTGGATCAACATCCGGGAGGGGGAACTCGCCGGCCGCAAGACCTTCGAGGCCCGGGTGCGCTGCACCGACGGGCGCTATTTCGACGGCGCGCGGACCGAACCGGAGAACGAATTCACCATCGCCGCCTGCGAGATCCAGTCCTGCTGACCGTCACTGGACCTGAAGGGAGACCGCCATGCATGTCATCATCGTCTATGGGTCGATCGAGGGGCAGACACGCAAGATTGCCCGGACAATGGCGGCCACCGTCCAGAGCGCCGGGCATCAGGCGACGGTTTTCGATGCGGCTGATCTCGCCGATCTCGACCTTGCGCTCGCCGATGCCGTGATCGTCGCTGCGCCGGTGCATGCCGGCAGCTTTCCGCAGCCGCTGGTGCATTGGCTTGCCGGGAATTGCGGCGACTTGAACGGCATGCCGACTGCTTTCGTGTCGGTTTCCCTGGCGGCCGCCTCGGCTTTTCCCGAAGAGTTGAAGGAGATCGAGGCGCTGGCGGCGGGACTGTCGGAAAAGACCGGTTGGGTCCCGGAAAGGATGCATCACGCCGCCGGCGCTTTGCGCTACACCAAGTACGATTTCTTCAAGCGCCTCCTGATGCGCCATATCGCGAAGAAGGAGGGCGGTCCGCTCGACGTGACCGCCGACCACGAGTTCACCGACTGGACGGCGCTGGCTGAATTCGTCTCCGGGTTCCTCGCCAAGGCGGCGCAGGAAACGGTGTGACGACGGTCTGCACCGGGCTTTCACCGGCCGCCGGCTTCGGCTATCAGCGCCTGCATGAACCATTTTCTCATCGTGGCCGCCGGCGGAGCGCTTGGCGCTGGCATGCGCCATCTCGTCAACGGCTGGGCGTTGCGCGCGCTCGGGCCGAACGTTCCCTTCGGCACGGTGGTCGTCAACAGCGCCGGGTCGCTGCTGATGGGGCTGCTGATCGGGGCGCTCGCGCGGATCGATGGCGTATCGTCGGCGACGCGGCTGTTCCTTGCGACCGGCGTGCTCGGCGGCTTCACGACCTTTTCGGCCTTTTCCCTTGACGCTGTGACGTTGTACGAGCGCGGTGCGATCGGCGCGGCTTTCGTTTATGTTGCGGCAAGCGTCGTGGTTTCGATCGCCGCGCTGTTCGCGGGATTGTCGATCATGCGGAGCCTCGGCTGAACCATGGCGGGCGTCGAGCAGATCACCGTCAAGGCCGATGAGGACGGCATGCGCCTCGACCGCTGGTTCAAGGCTCATTATCCCGGGCTTGGTTTCGGGGCTTTGCAGAAGCTGTTGCGCACGGGGCAGGTGCGGCTCGATGGCGGGCGCGCCAAGGCGGAGACGCGCATCGCCGCCGGCCAGACCGTGCGCGTGCCGCCGATCGACAGCGGTGCGTCGACACCGCACCTGACCGCGGGCACGATCCGCAACCAATCCGACGAGGATGCCCTGCGGCGCATGCTGATCCATGAGGACGACAAGGTCTTCGTGTTCAACAAGCCATCCGGTCTTGCCGTGCAGGGCGGTTCGGGCGTGGCGCGCCATGTCGACGGCATGCTGGAAACCCTGATCAACCGCAAGGGTGAAAAGCCGCGCCTCGTGCACAGGCTCGACCGCGACACCTCCGGCGTTCTCGTGGTGGCGCGCACGCGCGGCGCGGCGGTGAAGCTGACGGCGGCGTTTCGCGAGCGCACCACCACCAAGCTGTACTGGGCGCTGGTGAAGGGCGTGCCGAAGAAACGCGAGGACAAGATTTCAAGCTGGCTCGTCAAGGAACCATCGCCGGACGGCGACCGGGTGCGCGTCGCCAGGCATGGCGAGGAGGGGGCCGATCACGCCGTATCCTACTACCGGGTGATCGAGACCGCCGGCCAGGCACTGTCATGGCTGGAGATGGAGCCGCATACCGGGCGCACGCACCAGCTTCGCGTCCACGCCGCCGAGATGGGGTGCCCGATCATCGGCGACCCGAAGTACTTTGTCGCCGACACCAACTGGACCTTTCCGGGCGGCATCCAGAACCGGCTCCACCTGCATGCGCGATACATCTCGATCCCGCACCCTGACGGGGGAAGGCTGGAGGCGACCGCGCCGTTGCCGCCGCACATGGCGCAAAGCTGGAACCTGCTCGGTTTCGACGAGACGGCGGCGGAGCGGGACGCGCAATGAACCGGGAAAGGCTTGCGCCCCGTCAATCCCGGAAAATCATGCGGTCGCCGCGCACCTCGTAGCCTGAAAGCGTGTCGAGAAACGTCAGGCCGAGAAGGTTTTCGTCGAGCTTGCCGGGTTCGGCGACCATCGCCTCGACATCGCGGCGCACGATGCCGCCAAGGTCGATTGCGTCGAGCCGGATGATGGCGGCCTGCGCCGTGCCGTTGGCCGTGTTGACGCGGACCGTATAGGACAACGCATCGGGATCGTAACCGGCGGCGCGCGCAGCATCCGGCGTCAACACCACGGCGGAGGCGCCGGTATCGATCATGAAGCGCAGCGACTTGCCGTTGACCTCGGCCACCGTCTGGAAATGGCCTCGCGAGCGGTCGATCATGACCGTGAGAACGCCATCCTCGCTCGTGCGCGAATAGGGGCTGCCGGGCACGATGCCTGCGGTCATGCGGCTGGCGAAATCCTGCAACTCGTAGCGATAGACATAACCGCCCATCAATAGCACGACGATGCCGGCCCAAGTGGCCAACTGCTTCATTTGCGCCGACACAGGAATGCGCGATGCAAACAATGAGGCGGCGATCACCGCGCCGATCAGGCCAAGCCAGACAAGATGGGCGAAATCGCTGTTTGCAACACCCGCGACACTGCCGCTGTCGTGATTGGCAATCAGCAACACGAGGGCGATGCCAAGGATCGCCAATCCGGCCCAGAGCCCGTCTCTCATTGGGTGGTTCCGTCCCCGGCGCGTTCGCGCGCCATGCGGGTTCGCCGCGTCTCTCGGCGTGGCTTTCGCTCAACGGTTTCCAGCCGCGCCGGAAGGGCGTCCATGACAGCGCGCCGGTCCTGCGGCGTCATCGCGATCCAGCCGGCGATCTCATCGCGTGTGCGGCCGCAGCCGAAGCAGTAACCGGTCTTCCAGTCGATCGAGCAGACAAGGATGCAAGGCGATTCGATCATGCTCATGCGTGGCTCCGATTCACTGCGAGATGGGGGTTTCAGCCGCCAATGGCAAGGCCGCAAAGCAGGGCGCATTCGGCCAGCAGTTGCGCGGCGCCGAGAACATCGCCGGTCTGGCCCCCTATCTGGCGCAGACAGACTCGGCGCAGCGCGTACAGTGCAAGCGCGGCGAATGAAAGACCGATGAGCAACGAACCGGCCGGCGCGAAGGGCAGGGCGGTTACGATGAGAATTGCCAGTCCAATGAGCTGCGCGCGCAATGCTGCTGTTTTCTGCGGCATGCCGGCGGAGGCCGACAGTCCTTCATGGCGCGCCGACGGCGTTGCAAACCAGAACAAAGCCATGCCCGCGCGCGACGCTGCGGCGACGCCGAGCAGGATGGCAGCTGAACCAAGCCCGCCGGCATGGGCAAGGATGGCCGAAAGCGCGGCCACGCGCAGCAAAAGCACGAGGACAAGCGTTACCGCGCCATGCGCGCCGATGCGCGAATCGCGCATGATCTCCAGACGCTTTTCGCGTTCATGATAACCGGCCAACCCGTCGCCACAGTCCGCCAGCCCGTCCTCGTGCAGCCCGCCAGTAACGATCGCCAAGGCCGCGATAGCGAGCACGGCCGAAACCAGGTCCGGCATGCCGAGCATAGACGCGGCCAGCAGGACGAACGCGGGGATCAGCGCGGCGATGACGCCGGCAAGGGCAAATGCATCCGCGGCTTGTGCAAGTGGAAGCGGGGGCGCGGGAAACAGCGCGCCCGGGACCGGCAACCGCGTCAGGAAGCCGGTGGCGATTGCCAGGCGACCGATAATTCCGGTTGGCGATGTGGCGCTTTCGTCGTTCATGCGATTACACGGTTCTGGTTGCGAGAGGATATGCGCCCGGCCACTCCCCGCAATACAGCCAAAAGCGCCACGATGCGTCGCCCCTCGTCGCTGCCGCAGGTTTGCTTCCGCCTGGCGCGAACCTATAGCAGGGTCTAAACGATTCACGAAGGAAACCGCCATGGCGTCCGCCTTGCCATTCGACGACATACGCGACCTTGTGCGCAACCTGCCGGGTCCGGACGAGAAGGCGCGTGCTGTGGTGCGTGCGCGCGACGGCAAACTCACCAAGCCGGCTGGCGCGCTCGGTCGTCTAGAAGAGATCGCCGAATGGCTTGCCGCATGGAGTGGTCGGTCTCCCCCCGCCGTGAACCGGCCGCTTGTGGCGGTGTTTGCCGGCAATCATGGCGGGGCGGCGCGCGGCATCACGCCGTTTCCGCCGGAGGTGACGCGGCAGATGGTGGCGAATTTCGCCAATGGCGGCGCGGCCATCAACCAGATTTGCATCGCCCACGATCTCGGGCTGAAGGTGTTCGAACTGGCGCTGGATGCGCCGACCGGCGATATCGCAAGCGAAGCGGCACTGGACGAGCGGGGCTGTGCGGCGACCATCGCCTATGGCATGGAGGCGATCGCCGGTGGCGTTGACCTATTGTGCATCGGCGAGATGGGCATCGGCAACACCACAATTGCCGCCGCCATGTTTGCTGCGCTGTTCGGCGGCGAGGCGCGCGATTGGGTTGGTCCCGGCACGGGCTCGCATGGCGAACTGCTTGAGCGAAAAGTCGCTGCTGTGGAGGCGGCTCTCGCGTTGCACAAGGCGCATCTGAAGGACCCGCTCGAAGTGCTGCGCCGGCTGGGCGGGCGCGAACTGGCGGCGATGGCCGGCGCAATCCTTGCCGCGCGCATGGAGCGCGTACCGCTGATTGTCGACGGCTATGTGGCGACGGCAGCCGCTGCGGTACTGCACGCCATGAACGATCGGGCGCTCGACCATTGCCTGTTCGGCCATGTCTCTGCGGAGCCGGCGCATCGCCGCGCGCTTGAGCATCTCGGCAAGACGCCGCTGCTGGATCTCGGCATGCGCCTGGGGGAAGGCACCGGCGCGGCGCTCGCCGCCGGAATCGTCAAGGCCGCAGCGCTTTGCCATTCCGGCATGGCGACGTTTGCGGAAGCCGCGGTGAGCGACCGCAGCGCTGCGCCTGCAAGATAGGGCGTTGTCGGGAAGTTTCAGTTTGACCGAACAACGCTCCAGAGCGCCGAAAGTCCCAGGGAACTACACGGCTTCCTTCAGTTTTACCTTCGGTTTCAGTTTTTGTGAAACGGCGTCTGCTTGCGTCGCCTTCTCTACCCGCGCCTTGGGGAACATCGCCAGCGCCTCGGTGCCTTCGCGCAACCGCGAGCGCAGATCGAAGCGTCCGCCATGCATGTGTATCAGCGCCTGGACGATCGGCAAGCCAAGCCCGGTGCCCTGTTCGGCGCTCTTGATGGCGATCGAACCCTGACCGAAGGCAGACAGCACGACGGGAATTTCGTCTTCGGGAATGCCGGGGCCATTGTCGCGCACCGAGACGTATTGCCCGCCCGACGCCGTCCAACCCACCTTGACAAAGATCTCGCCGCCGCGTGGCGTGAATTTCACGGCATTGGACAGCAGGTTCAGGATGATCTGGCGCACCGAGCGCTCGTCGGCCCACAGGGACCCAAGTGTCTTCTCGTAGAGTTCTTCGATGCGGATATCCTTGTTGCGCGCGCGCAGCCGCACCATCGAGACGCAATCCTCGGCGATATCGAGCAGGTTGACCGATTCCTCGATCAACTGGTGCTTGCCCGCCTCGATGCGTGAGAGATCGAGGATTTCGTTGATCAGGTTGAGGAGATGCGCGCCGGAACGATGGATGTCATTGGCGTAGTCGAGATAGGAGGCGTTCGACATCGGACCCAGCACCTCTTTGGCCATCACTTCGGAGAAGCCGAGAATGGCGTTCAGGGGCGTGCGCAACTCATGGCTCATGGAGGCAAGGAAACGGCTCTTGGCGAGATTGGCCTCCTCGGCGCGGCGGCGGGCCTCATCGGAATGGGCCTTGGCGGTTTCCAGTTCTGCGATCAGCGAATCCTTCTCGGCGCGAAAAGTGAACAGCATCACCGACGAGGCGTTGAGTTGTCGGGCGATAAAGGAGAAAAAGCCGAGCGCGGCGGCAATCGTGACCGCAAGGCCGTATCCGAGCGGCAAGCCGGCGATCAGCGCGACAATGGCGAAGGACAACACCGGAAAGGCGAAGGCGGTCAGGGTCGACCAGTTGAGCGCATAGGAGACGATCGCGGTCGCCGCCATGGCGAGCAGCAGCACGATCGCCTTGGCGACAAGCACATCGATCGGCATGCAGGACGAGCAGTGGAGAAACGCGAAGTAGGACCAGGTCAGACCTGTGAGAAAATGGCCAGCCAGCAGCACATTGCGCCAGTAATCCGCGTCGATTTCATGCGCCGGCGTGCGGTCGAGACGGCGTGCGCCAAAGGCGAGCGCAAAATAGGACAGGGTGGCGACGATCGACCAGAGCAGCACGCCGCGATCATAGCCCAGAAACAGCATGCCGATTGCGGTGACGAGCACCAGGGCCGGCACAGCAACAGCCGCCGACTGGATCGACTTTGCATGCAGCACAAGAAGTTCGCGGATATAGCGCGGGTCGCCGCCGGCCGTGGCGAGGCGATTGCGCGTGCGCTTCACGGCGCTCCACACTTCCCTGTTACGGGGGAGCTTGCGCCGGTCGACGATGTTCTTGTCGGGGTTGCTGGGCCGGGGCGGCTGCACTACTCAAACCATGCGCTAGCGATGTTCCGAGCCGGGTTTCGGTCGCGGATTTCTTTCGAACAGTATTTTCAAATGGTTAAGAACCCCTTCCGAAGAGCGGTCTCGACATGAGCCGGCGCTACCACCGCAGGCGCGCCTCGTTGCGGGCCAGGATCCTGATAACACTGCTGGTTTTCATGGCGCTCGGGGCTCTGGCCGAGTTGGCCGGACAGCTGACGCGCGAAAGCGTTGCGGGCGTGTTTCAGGCCGTGGATGGCGATACCCTTTCGCAGGCCGGTCGGCGGCTGCGGTTTTCCGGGATCGACGCGCCGGAACTTGCGCAGGTTTGCATGCGCGGCAAGACGTCCTGGCGTTGCGGCGCGGACGCCAAGGCAGTTCTGGCGCGCATGGCAAGCAGCGGACACCTCGTCTGCGCCGGAGTGGGTGAGGATCGCTACGGAAGGCTGCTGGTGGAATGCCGCGACGCGGAAGGCGATGTCAACGCTAGGCTGGTCGCGCAGGGCTGGGCTGTTTCGTTCGGGCGGTACGCCGCTGAGGAACGCCAAGCGCGCGTGGCGCGGCGCGGCATCTGGTCGGGCGAGTTTGAGCGGCCGGCCGACTGGCGCGAACGCCACGCGCGAGATGGCGAAACGCCGCATGTCGCGCAATCGGCGGCGATCCGCTTTTTTCGCGATCTGGCGCGTCTTGCGCTTGGCATGGTCTTGTGAACGCGATTGCACTTGCGTGCGCCGCGCGGCCATGCATCTTTGCTTGCGTATCCGCCACTCGGCATGCGAACGGCGGCGACAAACCGGAGAAGGACACATGCGACTGTTCGACGGCGGCAAGGCGCCCAATCCGCGCCGCGTGCGCATCTATCTGGCTGAAAAGGGGATTTCGGTACCGCTCGTGCCGGTGGATATGGGTGCGCTGGAGCACAGGAACGCCGAGGTTTCCGCCCGTAACCCGCTGATGCGCCTGCCGGTGCTGGAACTCGATGACGGCACATGTCTTTCCGAGACGATCGCGATCTGCCGTTACTTCGAGGCGCTTCATCCCGATCCGCCGCTGTTCGGCGTCGGCGCACTCGGGCAGGCGATGGTGGAGATGTGGCAGAGGCGCGTCGAGTGGCATTTCCTGTGGCCGGTGGCGCAGGCGTTCCGCCACATTCACCCGGCGATGAAGGGCTGGGAAGTGCCGCAGATCGCGGAGTGGGGCGAGGCGAACAAGCCGAAAGCCCTCGAGTTCATTGCCTGGATGGACCGGGAACTGGCGAACCGCGAATTCATTGCCGGCGACGCCTATACGGTCGCCGACATCACGGCGCTGGTGGCGTCCGATTTCATGAAACCGGCGCGGATCACGGTTCCGGAGGAAGCGACGCATTTCCGGCGCTGGCATGCCGCGGTGAAGGCGCGCCCGAGCGCCGAGGCGTGAGCGGGCGACAAGCCTTGCCCGATCGCATTGAACCGGACGGAAAACTTGACGCGCTTGTCGTCCGCATTCGCGCCTGCCGCCTGTGCCGCGATCATCCACGCGGCGCGGCGCTTCCGCATGAGCCGCGGCCGGTGCTCGTCGCGTCGTCGACGGCGCGCCTGCTGATCGCGGGACAAGCGCCGGGCACGCGGGTGCATGCGTCCGGCCGGCCCTTCACCGATCCTTCCGGCGAGCGCTTGCGCGCGTGGATGGGGATTAGCTCGGAGGTGTTCTACGATGCGGCGCGCGTTGCCATCGCGCCGATGGGGTTCTGCTTTCCCGGACTCGACGCCAAGGGCGGAGACAAGCCGCCGAGGCGCGAATGCGCGCAAGCGTGGCGCAGCGAATTGATCGCGGCGATGCCGCAAGTCGAACTCGTGCTGGCGATTGGCAGTTACGCACAGGCCTGGCACCTCGGCGCGTTGCGTCAGCCAACACTTACGCAGACCGTCGCGGACTGGGCGCGCATTTTCCACCAGACCAACAGGCCGAAGGTTCTGCCGTTGCCGCACCCGTCCTGGCGCAACTCTGGCTGGCTGAAGCGCAATTCATGGTTCGAAACGGAGCTGTTGCCGGTTTTGCGGAACGAGGTCCGGCGATTGATATGACGCTTGCGGCGGAGAAAAAATTTCTATACACAGCGCTCGATCGACCTAATCATAGAAAAAAATTCTGGAACTTGCCCCAATGGACCGCCTCGACCGCAAGATCCTGCGCCTGCTGCAGGAGGATGCAACACTCGCCGTTGCCGACATCGCCAAGAAAGTCGGCCTGTCGACGACGCCGTGCTGGCGGCGCATCCAGAAGCTGGAGGAAGACGGTGTCATCACGCGGCGCGTGGCGCTGCTCGATCCCGACAAGATCAACACCAAGGTGACGGTGTTCGTCTCGATCCGTACCAACGCCCACTCGATCGAATGGTTGAAGCGGTTTTCCGAGGTGATCCAGGAGTTTCCGGAGGTCGTCGAGTTCTATCGCATGAGCGGCGACGTGGATTACCTGTTGCGTGTCGTGGTGCCGGACATCGCAGCCTATGACGCCTTCTACAAGCGCCTGATCGCGAAGATCGAGATCCGCGACGTCTCCTCGGCCTTTGCGATGGAGCGCATCAAGTACACGACGCAGATGCCGCTCGACTACATGGTGTTCGACAAGGAATCGGGCGGTTGACGCAGTAGCAGTTGGTTTCGCACATGGTGTCGACTTCATTTGACGTTCACCACTCTCGTTAGCGGTATTGACAGCCTTTGGATGCATGTTCCGTAGCAAAGCTGCGCGAAGGGTGAACATGCGCGTGAAAATATTGGCTGCTCTGGCTGTCGCCGGTTTGGTGGTCGCAACGAGCGGACCTGCGGGGGCGAAACGGCGCGGACTGGGCGCGCAGGTCGACGGCCGCAAGATTGCGCGGTTTGTGTCGATTGGGGCATCCGGCCTGTTCACCGGGACGATGCCAACGCCCGTGTTGGCATACGAACTGCCCGATGCACCACCCTTCATAGCGCACGACGGTCGCCATTTTGACCTTGGCTATCGTCACGGCCGGTTGTGGGGAGGCGAATGGATCGGCTATCGGGCGGACAAGCAGCACCTCGCGCTTGATCAGGAAGGCCTGCCGGCTTTCATGGCGAAATTTGGCGTCGATCTGTCGCGTACCCCTCCACGCGAAGAGGATGAACAGATCCGCTGGACCTTCCGCTGGTCGATGATAGCGATTGCCGGGGTGTTGCTGTGGATGATGGCAAATCTGCTTCTCAACCGGCCAAAAGCCGTCGCCTCTCCACAGTCACGGGCGACGCGGCGAGGTTGAGAAACAGCCTACCGCAGCCGCTTTGCCGATGTTGGCACCAGTTCGCCAGCAAGCCTGCGGTCGACATAATCGCCGCAGCTGTGCACCAGTTCCTCCACCTGCCCGGTGAAGAAGTGGTTGGCGCCGGCCATGGTCTGCTGGGTGATCAGGATGCCTTTCTGCGATTTCAGCTTGTCGACAAGGCCCTGGATGTCCTTCGATGGCGCGACGCGATCGTTGTCGCCATGGATGATCAGGCCGGAAGACGGGCACGGCGCGAGGAACGAGAAATCGTAGATGTTTGGCTGCGGTGCGATCGAGATGAAGCCCTCTATCTCGGGTCGGCGCATCAGCAACTGCATGCCGATCCAGGCGCCGAAGGAATAGCCTGCGACCCAGCAGGTCTTGGAATCGGGATGCAGCGATTGCACCCAGTCGAGCGCGGAAGCGGCGTCTGACAATTCGCCCGAGCCATGGTCGAATTCGCCCTGGCTGCGGCCAATGCCGCGAAAATTGAATCGCAACACGGTAAAGCCGCGCTTCTGGAACATGTAGAACAGGTCGTAAACGATCGGATTGTTCATCGTTCCGCCGAATTGCGGATGCGGGTGCAGCACAATGGCGATCGGCGCGCTTTTTTCCTTAGAGGGCTGATAGCGACCTTCGATACGGCCGGCCGGGCCGCTGAAAATGATCTCGGGCATTGGTGCTCCGGTGATGGTGTCATGGTTCGCCTTGACGACAACGGCCGCGAACCCTAAAACGTAGTTTAGAACAGTTCCAAGTTTGATGGGCCTGCGCCAATGCGGGTTTCCATAAGACGGAACGGCGCGCGAATTCAAGAAAATTGATACGCGACAGGGAAATGGCATGGAGCAGGCCAAGCGCGCCTACCTCGACTACAACGCGTCCGCGCCGCTGAGCGACGCGGCGCGCGAGGCGTTTGCGTGCGTTCTCGGGCTTGCCGGCAATCCGTCTTCAGTCCATCGCGAGGGCAGGGCGCTGCGCGCGGTGATTGACGAAGCGCGGCGTCACGTGGCGGCGCTTGCAGGTGCGGCGCCGGGCCAGGTGGTGTTCACGTCAGGCGCGACAGAGGCGGCGGCATTCGCGCTTTCGCCGCAGATGCGGATGGGGCGCGGTTCTTTGGCGGCCTCGCGTCTGTTTGTCGGTGTGACCGAGCATGCCTGCGTTCTGGCCGGTGGCCGGTTTGGAGCCGATGCGCGCCAGGCGCTTCCGGTTGGCGAAAATGGCTTGCTGGACCTCTCCGCGCTTGAAACCGCCCTCGGCGCCCATGATCGGGCGACCGGTCTTGCGATGGTGGCGGTGCAGGCTGCAAACAACGAGACCGGCGTGATCCAGCCGGTTGCCGAGATCGGCCGGATCGCCAAGGCGCATGGCGCGCTGTTCGTGTGCGACGCGGTGCAGGCAGCCGGGCGCATCCCGATCGACATCGCGGCGTGGAAGGCGGATTTCGTCATCCTGTCCGGGCACAAGGTCGGCGGCCCGGCGGGTATCGGCGCGCTGGTCGCGGGGTCGGAACTGCTGATGCCTTTCCCGCTGGTCACGGGCGGCGGGCAGGAGGCGGGTCATCGCGGCGGCACCGAGAATGTGGCGGCGATTGCCGGCTTTGGCGCGGCGGCCGCTCAGGCTGCGTCGCTTTCGGATGTGGAGCGGCTTGGGGCGCTGCGCGACCGGTTCGAGGCAGCGATCCTGCAGGGTGTTCCCGATGCCATCATCGTCGGGGCAGGCGCGCCCCGGCTCGCCAACACCAGCGCCGTGCTCATTCCCGGCCTCAAGGCGGAGACGGCCGTGATTGGCCTCGATCTCGCGGGCTTCGCCGTTTCGGCCGGGTCGGCCTGTTCGTCCGGAAAGGTCGGGCGCAGCCATGTGCTCGCGGCGATGGGGCTGGACGCAGAGGCCGGCGCGATCCGCGTATCCCTCGGCGCGTCCAACACGGCCGGACAAGTCGACGCGCTGGCAAATGAACTCACCCGTATCGCCAGCCGGCGCCGAATCGCGGCTGCAGCCGCCTGAAATTTTCGCCGCGCCCGGTTTTCCTGACCGGCGTGGTAGACTATATGGAAGCGGAAAGCTTCCGTTCGATCAACTGCCGGGCCTTGCCCCCGGACAGCGTGGAGAACGCCAATGCCCGCCGTAGAGGCAACTGTTCGTCAGGTCCGCGACCTCGACGTCGACCAGTACAAGTATGGGTTTGAAACCCGGATCGAAAGCGACCTCGCGCCAAAGGGGCTGAACGAGGACATTATCCGCTTCATCTCGGCCAAGAAGAACGAGCCGGAATGGATGCTGGAATGGCGGCTGGAGGCGTTCCGCCGCTGGCTGACCATGACCGAGCCGACATGGGCGCGGGTCGAGTATCCGAAGATCGACTTCCAGGACATCCATTACTACGCCGCGCCGAAGACGCAGGCCGGGCCGTCTTCGCTGGCCGAGGTCGATCCGGAACTGCTGCGCACCTACGAGAAGCTCGGCATTCCGCTGAAGGAGCAGGAGATTCTCGCCGGCGTGCGCAAGGCGGGCGAACCCTCGCCGCTCGATGCCGCCAACGGCGCGGACGACGATGCCGGGGAGGCGAATGACAATGTCTACAAGAGCGGCCGCGTGGCGGTGGATGCGGTGTTCGACAGCGTCTCCGTCGTCACCACCTTCAAGGAGGAGCTGAAGAAGGCCGGCGTCATCTTCATGTCGATCTCGGAGGCGATCCGCGAGCATCCCGATCTGGTGCGCCAGTATCTGGGTTCGGTGGTGCCGGTGACCGACAATTATTACGCGACGCTGAATTGCGCCGTGTTTACCGACGGCTCCTTCGTCTATGTGCCGAAGGGCACCCGCTGCCCGATGGAGCTTTCCACCTATTTCCGCATCAACGAGAAGAACACCGGCCAGTTCGAGCGCACGCTGATCATCGCCGATGAAGGGGCCTATGTGTCCTATCTCGAAGGCTGCACCGCGCCGCAGCGCGACGAGAACCAACTGCACGCCGCCGTGGTGGAACTGGTCGCGCTGAAGGACGCGGAGATCAAGTATTCCACCGTCCAGAACTGGTATCCCGGGGACAAGGACGGCAAGGGCGGCATCTACAATTTCGTCACCAAGCGCGGCGATTGCCGCGGCGACAATTCGCGCATTTCGTGGACGCAGGTGGAGACCGGTTCGGCGATCACCTGGAAGTACCCGTCCTGCATCCTGCGTGGCGACAATTCGCGCGGCGAGTTCTACTCGATTGCCGTGTCGAACGGCCGCCAGCAGGTGGATTCCGGCACCAAGATGCTGCATCTCGGCAAGAACACGACGAGCCGCATCATTTCCAAGGGCATCTCGGCCGGGCGTTCCAACAACACCTATCGCGGCCAGGTGAGCGTGCACCGCAGGTCAGACAATGCGCGCAACTTCACGCAATGCGACTCGCTGCTGATCGGCAACGAATGCGGCGCGCACACTGTGCCGTATATCGAGGCGAAAAACGCCTCGGCGAAGCTGGAGCACGAGGCGACGACGTCGAAGATCTCCGAGGACCAGTTGTTCTATGTGATGCAGCGCGGCATTCCGGAAGAGGAAGCGATTGCGCTGATCGTCAATGGCTTCGTCAAGGAGGTGTTGCAGGAACTGCCGATGGAGTTTGCGGTGGAGGCGCAGAAGCTGATCGGGATTTCGCTGGAAGGGAGCGTTGGGTGATGCTGAAGTTGTGCTCCTTTCGACGAGCTGATCCATTTAACGGGAAGCGCCGCAGATCCTCGGGACAAGCCCGAGGATGACGGCGTTGCGGCGGTGGAGCGTTCCGACATCGAAGACCGGAAGTTGATCGGCATCAGCATTGGGGGAGCCCTTTTGTGACCATCGACCCGACAGCCACACTCTTCTACGCCATCGTCTGCGGGTGCCTCGCGGCGTTTGCGCCGTCGCTTGGAGGGCGGGTGCTGCGCGCTGCGATCGGGGCGGTGGTCGGTTTCGCGGCGGCGGCGCTGCTCGCGTTCCTGCGGGCGAGAACGGGAATTTGAAATGGCTTCGGTCGCAAAACGGGCAAGGCGGGTCAAGCGATGGACGACTACTGGTTCAAACCCAAGACTCATGGCTACGGCGCTTCGCCAGCCAACTGGAAGGGTTGGGCGGCGACGATCGGCGTCGTGGTGGTCGGGATAGGGCTGGCATATTGGCTTCTGGTCTGGCCGGCGCTGCAGGGTCGCAGTCCCGGGATCGGTCGCATCGTGCTGTTTCTTGTGCTCGACATCGCGCTGATCGGCGGCTTCGTGTGGCTAGCGAAAGCGAAAACC
>CALMYO010000074.1 GCA_937873685.1 uncultured Paracoccaceae bacterium | reverse complement strand
GTCGATCGCATTGTCATTCGCGGCGGCGTTGCCCATGGCGTGGTGACGGCCAGCGGCGAGGAGATCGAGGCCGGCAGCGTCATTTGTTCGGTTGCGCCCGGCCAGCTTCACGGCAGGCTGCTGCGCGATGTGACGCCGAAAGCAGAAACGGCGCAATCGCTGCGCGGCTATCGCCACGGGCGCGGCGATTTCCAACTGCATTACGCTATCGACGGCCCGATCCGCTGGAAAACGCCGGGGCTGGAGGATGTCGCGCTGATCCATCTCGCCGACGGCGTCGATTCGGTCTCGAAATCGTCCAACGAAGCCGAGCGCGGCATGCTGCCGCAAACGCCGACGATCTGCGTCGGCCAGCCGCACCGGCTCGATCCCGCCCGGTGCCCGCAAGGCAAGTCGGTCCTGTGGATTCAGATCCCCGACGCGCCGCGGTTCGTCAAGGGCGATGCAGCGGGCGTCATCGCAACGAACGGAAGCTGGGACGAGGCGACCCGCGAGGCCTTCGCCGACCGTATCGAGGCGATCCTCGCCCGTCACATCGAAGGCTTTCCGGTTTGCGTGGTCGGACGGCGCGCCTATTCGCCGGCCGATCTTGAAGCGCTCAACATCAATCTTGTCGGCGGCGATCCCTATGGCGGGTCCTGTGCGCTCGACCAGTTCTTCATCTGGCGGCCCTTTGCCGGAACGGTGAATGCCGCGACCGAGATTCGCAACCTGCACCATATAGGCGCCTCGACCCATCCGGGGCCGGGCCTCGGCGGCGTTTCCGGCTATCTTGCGGCAAGGAGGCTGGGCGCATGAACGAGTTGAACCCGATCGCGACGGGCGTCAGCACGGCGCTGCCGCGTCTTGGCGAAATCGGCCTTGCCAACTTTGCGCCCTACCTGATGAACCGTATCATGGGGCGCTACAACGCGACAATCCGCAAGGAAATGGCGGCGCTCGGCCTCACCACGCCGAAGATGCGCGCGCTTGCCGTGCTGTCGGTGATCGAAGGTGTGCAGATCAGCGAACTCGCCGTCTACACAGTAGTCGAGCAATCGACGCTGAGCCGCGCCCTCGACCAGCTTGTCGCCGACGGCCTGATCCGGCGCGAGGCGGACATTGCCGACAGCCGGGCGACGCGCGTCTTCATCACCGAAGCGGGGCGTTGCGCTTTCGAGACGCTCTGGCCGTCGATGGCGATCGCCTACCAGGAAATGTTTGCCGGAATAACGCAGGAGGATCGTCGCACCTTCGTGGCTACCCTCCAGACGATGCTGGGCAACATCCGCAAACACGACCTCTGATCCCGCCGGATCGGACAACCGGGGCGTCACTGCGCCGCCAAAAGGGAGACGAGAAACAATGATAAAGGCATTGGCATTGGCGTCCTTCGCGATCGCCGCCGCACTTCCGACCCTGTCGTTTGCCGACCCCATGCCGGGCGTCCGCGGTGTCAATCATATCGGCCTGACCGTACCCGACCTGGATGAGGCGGTGTCATTCTTCTCGGATGTGCTGGGCTGCCAAAAAGCAACGTCCTTCGGACCGTTCCGCGACGATCAGGGCACGTTCATGCAGGACTTGCTCGAAGTCGATCCGCGCGCGGTTATCAATCAGATCGTGCTGATGCGTTGCGGTTTTGGCTCCAATATCGAGTTGTTCGACTATGATGCGCCTGATCAGAAGACGGTGCGACCGCGCAACTCGGACGTAGGCGGTCACCATATCGCGTTTTATGTAGACGACATTAATGCCACCGCGGACTATCTGAAGGCCAAGGGTATCCGCACCCTGATGGGACCGCTTCCGGTCAACGAAGGTCCGGCAGCGGGGCAAGCGATCATTTACTTCTTCGCCCCCTGGGGGTTGCAGTTCGAGGCGATTTCGTTCCCGGGAGGCATGGCTTACGAAAAGGACGGAGGTCCCGTGCTGTGGTCAAACACCGATCCCGCGAAATGATCGTGAAACGGGGCTGAACCAATGGCGGAACGCTCGTTTGCCAGGGAAGTGCAGAAGCTGAAGCTTGGTGAAGGCGAGACCTTCACCGGCGAGGGCATTCTTGCGATCACCAAGGCGCTGCTTGAGGCGGGCGTCGGCTATGTCGGCGGCTACCAGGGCGCGCCGATCAGCCACCTGATGGATGTGCTGGCCGATGCAGAGGAGATCCTGGCCGAACTTGGCGTGCGCTATGAGGCCAATGCGTCCGAAGCCGCCGCAACCGCCATGCTGGCGGCGTCGGTGCATTACCCGATCCGCGGCGCGGTCACATTCAAAGGGCCGGTCGGCGTCAATGTTGCGTCGGACGCGCTCGCCAACCTGGCCTCGTCAGGCGTCACCGGTGGCGCGCTGGTCATTGTCGGCGAGGATTATGGCGAGGGCTCCTCCATCATGCAGGAGCGTAGCCACGCCTTTGCGATGAAGAGCCAGGTCTGGCTGCTCGATCCCCGTCCCAACCTGCCGTCGATCGTCAAGGCGGTGGAGCAAGGGTTCGAACTGTCGGAAGCCTCCAACACGCCCGTCATGCTGATGGTGCGCATTCGTTCCTGCCATGTGACCGGCAGTTTTACCGCCCGCAACAACCGCCGCCCGCCGTTCACCGTGAAGGACGCATTGGCGACGCCGCGCAGCGACTATAATCGCGTCGTGCTGCCGCCGATGTCTTATGTGCAGGAGCGCGACAAGATCGACAATCGCTGGCCGGCGGCGCAGCGATTCATCCGCGATCACAAGCTGAACGAGGTGTTCGGTCCGCGCACGGCCGAAATCGGCATTGCCTGCCAGGGCGGCATGTACAACGGCGTCATCCGCGCGCTTCAGCGTCTCGGTCTGGCCGACATCCACGGCGTCACGCAGGTGCCGCTCTATTGCATGAATGTCGCCTATCCGCTGGTTCCGGACGAATTCCTCGAATTCTGCGATGGCAAGTCGGCCGTGCTGGTGGTGGAGGAGGGCCAGCCTGATTTCCTCGAACAGGCGCTGAGCGCGGTTCTGTACAAGGCAGGCAGCCGCGTCGCCTTGCATGGCAAGGACGTCTTGCCGATGGCCGGCGAATACACCGGCCAGGTGATGCTGAACGGCATAGAAGCCTTCCTTAAGAAAACAGCGCCGCATCTCTTGCCCGCCAACGTGCGCGCGCCGAACCGGGAGGAGAAGCCGGCGGTCCCCGACCTGTCGAAGACGGTGCCGATCCGCCCGCCCGGATTCTGCACAGGCTGCCCGGAACGGCCGATCTTCGCGGCGCTCAAAATGACTGAAATGGAGTATGGCAAGCACCAGATCGCCGGCGATATAGGCTGCCACCTTTTTGCCTGCCTGCCGCCTTTCGAGATCGGCGGTTCGACCATGGGCTACGGCCTCGGTCCGGCCTCCAACGCCGCTTTTGATGGCGGCGGAGATAAACGCTCGATTGCAATCATCGGCGATGGCGGTTTCTGGCACAACGGACTTTCCTCATCGATCGGCAACGCCGTCTACAACAAGTCGGACAGCGTGATCGTCGTTGTCGACAATTTCTATTCGGCCGCAACCGGCGGGCAGGATCTCCTGTCCTCGCGCGCTGACAATGCATCGAAATCCACCGGCCACCCCATCGCCCGCGCGGTGAAGGGCGTCGGCGTGGAATGGGTGCGCGAGATCGACCGTACCTACGACGTGCCGAAAATGCGTCGCATTCTCAACGAGGCGCTGACCACCCGCCACAAGGGGCCAAAGGTGATCGTCGCCTCCTCGGAATGCATGCTCAACAAGCAGCGCCGCGAACGCCCCTTGCTCAACAAGGCGATAAAGGAGGGCAGACGCGTCGAGAAGCCGCGCTTCGGCGTCGACGAGGACATCTGCACCGGCGACCATGCCTGCATACGCCTGTCCGGTTGCCCGTCACTGTCGCTGAAGAAACTCGACGATCCGCTGCGCGACGATCCTGTCGCGAGCATCGACCAGTCTTGCGTAGGTTGCGGCAATTGCGGCGAGGTTGCCGACGCCGCCGTGCTGTGTCCCTCGTTCTATCGCGCCGACGTGGTGCACAATCCGGGACGCATCGAGCGCTTTTTTGCAGGGCTTTCCGCGCGCGCGATCGCCTGGTTGCAACAGCGCCGCGCGGCGCGTCGCATCGCGTTCGAACGGGCATGACGATGGCGGGCAATGCTGCGTTGTTGAATCCTGGCAAGGCCGATCCGGCGATGGCGTCGATCATCAAGCTCGCCATCATGGCGGTGGGCGGGCAGGGCGGCAGCGTGCTGACCAACTGGATCGAGGATACCGCGCGCGCGAACGGACATGCGGTGCAGGCAACGTCCGTCGCGGGCGTCGCCCAGCGCACCGGCGCAACGATCTACTACATCGAGATGGCGCCGAAGGGCGAACGCGACCCGATCTTCTCGCTGATGCCGGCGGCCGGCGACGTCGATACTCTTGTCGCCGCTGAAATGATGGAAGCCGGCCGCGCCATTTTGCGCGGTTTCGTGACGCCGGACCGCACGACGCTGATCGCCTCGTCGCACCGGGCGCTTGCCGTCAGCGAGAAGACGGCGCCCGGAGACGGGATCGCAAATGCCGAGGAGGTGATGGCGGCGGCGGGAGTCGCGGCGCGCCGGTTCATTTGTTTCGACATGGAGAAGATCGCCGTTGACGCAGGCACGGTGATCTCGGCGTCGCTGTTCGGCGCGCTCGCCGGGTCCGGAACGCTGCCGTTTACCCGCGCGCAGTTCGAAGCGGCGATCCGCGCTTCCGGGCGCGGGGTGGAGGCGAGCCTGAAGGCCTTCGCCATCGCCTATGAGCAGGCCGCGGGCGGAACGGTCGCCGGGCCGGTCAGTGCGGCAGCGCATGTCGCGCCGTCTCAATTCGTTCCGGCGGCTTTGGCGACCGAGTGGGAGAGTTTGCAGGCGCGCCTTGCCTTGCTGCCTGAGCCGGCCCGCGCGATGGCCGGGACAGGACTGAAGTCGGTCGTCGACTTCCAGGATGCCGCCTACGGGGCAGAGTATCTTTCCCGGCTTGAGGAGATTGCCGGGCGCGACGACGCTTCCCGGGGGCATCTGCTGACGGTCGAATGCGCCAAGTATCTCGCCCGCGCCATGGTTTATGACGATGTTATCCGCGTTGCCGATCTGAAGACGCGGTCGACGCGCATGGCCCGCGTCGGCCGCGAGATGGCGCCGCCGCCCGACGCGTTGATGCATGTGACAGAATTCATGCACCCACGCGCCGAGGAACTCATCGGCCTGTTGCCGGCGGGTTTTGGAAGACGCGTTTCTCAAAACGCCGCGGCGATGCGTTTCGTGGACAAGCTGTTCAACCGCGGCAGGCGGCTGCGCTCCGACCGTTTGCTTCCATTTCTCCAGCTTTACGCTCTGGCGGGACTGCGGCGCTGGCGACGCGGAACATTGCGTCACGCGAAGGAGCAGGCGCATATGCAAACATGGCTCGACGGCGCTTTGCGCTTCATTTCCGCCGATTACGACCTCGCCGTCGAGATGATCCGCAACCGCCGCCTGATCAAGGGTTACTCCGACACCCATGCGCGCGGCATTTCGAAGTTCGACCGCGTCAACGATGGCGCGGCTCTGGTCGCCGGACGCGTCGACGCCGCCGACTGGGTGCGCCGCCTGCGCGATGCGGCACTGAAGGACGAGAAGGGCGTCGCTCTGGAGGGTGCGCTGCAGACGGTGCGATCGTTTGCGGCCGAACAGGAGAAAGGCAACTGAAATGGCGATACTGTTGGTGTTCGAGTTCCCGATGGAAGGTCCTTGGGGCGCGGAAATGGCGAAGGAATTCAAGGGTTTGGCCGAAGACATCGCGACAGAGCCCGGATTGATCTGGAAAGTCTGGACAGAAGCGCCGGAGCGCAAGACCGGCGGCGGGGTCTACCTGTTCGAAGACGAGAATTCGGCGCGCGCCTACACGGCGAAACACTCCAAACGGCTCAATGACTTCGGCATCTCCGGAATTGACGTCAGGCAGTTTTCGGTCAACAAGCCACTTTCGGCGATCACGCGGGGACGATAGGCGCTCCATAGGGTGCGCCACGCCGAACGCCTTCCCGGGGCGTGACAGGTGCTCCGTTCGTGCGAGCGCGTCAAAGCCGTGAATTGTCGGCCCGCGATTGGCGCCAGGGCCGCAATCAGGCTAGCTTGCGCCAGAAGCCATACACATCCGCAGGCATCGATGACCAAGATATTCACCACCAGGCGCATGCTTCATTTCGGCGATTGCGACATTTCCGGCACCGCCTATTTCCCATCCTACCTCAACATCCTCAACGGGGTGAACGAGGAGTTCTGGGCCCATATCGGTTTTCCATGGCATCACATCATCTGGAACGAGCGCTGGGGCACGCCAACTGTGCACATTTCGTGCGATTTTTCAAAACCGTCCTTCTTTGGCGACGAACTGCACTTCACGCTGAAGGTGACGCGCGTAGGCCGCTCCTCGGTCACTGTTCATCACGACATCAGCTGCGAGGGCGAGAAACGCTGGGCCTCGACGCAGGTGCTTGCGGCAAGCGACCTCGACAAACACACATCCATCGTATGGCCGGAGCCGGTCAAGGCGGTGCTCGACGACTGGCTGGTGCGCGAAGAGTGAGCCGTCGCATCGCGACCCGATCTTGCATACGGGCTTGCGCTTGACGCCCCGACTTGGCAAACCGGCAGCAGGACGCGCCGAGAGCAGAACACCGGGCGCAACAGAGGAGAAACTGCCATGAAACTGAAATCGCTGATTTGCGCCGCATCACTGCTGGCCATGAGCGTTGCCGCGCAAGCGGAAGGCGTGAAGGTCGGCATGATCACCACGCTTTCGGGCGGCGGCGCGGGGCTCGGCATCGATGTGCGCGACGGCTTCATGCTGGCGGTCAAGCAATCCGGCCGCAGCGATATCGAGGTCGTTATCGAAGACGATCAGCAGAAGCCCGATATCGCGGTGCAGCTTGCCGACAAGATGGTGCAGTCCGACAAGGTTGATGTGCTGACCGGCATCATCTGGTCGAACCTCGCTATGGCGGTGGTTCCGGCCGTCACCGCGCAAGGCAAGTTCTACCTGTCGCCGAATGCCGGTCCTTCGCAGCTTGCCGGCAAGGCTTGCCACAAGAACTACTTCAACGTCTCGTGGCAGAACGACGCCTTCAACGAGGCGGCAGCCGCTTCGACTAGCGAAAACGGCATCCGCACCGTGTTGCTGCTGGCCCCGAACTATCCAGCCGGCAAGGACATGCTCGCCGGCTTCAAGCGCTTCTACAAGGGTGCGGTGTCCGACGAGATCTACACCAAGCTCGGCCAGACCGACTACGCCGCCGAAATCGCCTCGATCAAGGCCAGCGACGCCGATCTCGTCTACTATTTCCTGCCGGGCGGCATGGGCATCTCGTTCATGAAGCAATATGCGGGGTCCGGCGCCGGCAAGCCGGTGATGGGTCCGGCCTTCAGCTTCGACCAGGGCATTCTCGGCGCGATCGGCGATGCTGCCGTCGGCGTCAAGAACACCTCGCATTGGTCCAAGGATCTCGACAACGCCGCCAACAAGGCCTTCGTGGACAGCTTTGTCGCCGAATACAAACGGCTGCCCTCACTTTATGCCAGCCAGGGCTTCGACACCGCGCTGTTGCTGATCTCCGCCATGAACAAGGCCGACGTGAAGGATGCGGACGCCTTCCGCACCTCGCTCGAGGCGGCGGATTTCGCCTCTACCCGCGGTGATTTCAAGTTCGGCCCCAACCACCACCCGATCCAGACCATCTACATGCGCGAGGTGGTGAAGGAAGGCGACGTGGTGACAAACAAGATCATCGGCGTTGCGGCGAAGGACCACACCGACGTCTATGCTGCCGAGTGCAAGATGTGAGGAAACGGGCGACTTCCGCCCATGGCCTCCCATCCGTCATCCCGGGGCTTGTCCCCGGGACCCGAACTTTATCCGATGGCGCTCGCCTTTTGGGTCCCGGGGACAAGCCCCGGGATGACGACCGGGAAGATTTTCGTAGTCCATCAATTCGCGCTTCGCGCACCGGCCCCGACAGCCCCTGACGGAACCGCCCCATGTCGCTTGCCCTGATCGTCGAGCAGGTTCTGAACGGCCTGCAATTCGGCGTCATGCTGTTCCTGATGGCGGCTGGCCTGACGCTGATCTTCGGCGTCATGGGGCTGATCAACCTTGCCCATGGATCGCTCTACATGATCGGGGCGTTCGCCGCTGCGGCGGTCGCCTCGGCAACGGGCTCGTTCCTCGCCGCCCTTGCGGCAAGCCTTGCGGCCGCAGCGCTGGTCGGCGCGATCGTCGAGATGACCGTGATCCGGAGGCTCTACGATCGCGACCATCTCGACCAGGTGCTGGCGACGTTCGCGCTTATCCTGATCTTCTCGGAAGGCACGCGCTACCTGTTCGGTTCGCTGCCGCTGTACCTGCAGATTCCGTCCTGGCTTGGCGGCACGGTGTCGCTGCCTTTCGGCATTTCCTATCCGCTTTATCGTTTCGCCATCATCGTCGTCGGGCTTGCAGTCGCCGCCGGGCTGTTTGCGATGATTTCGTACACGCGCGTCGGAATTCGCATTCGTGCAGGCGAGAACGATCGCGAGATGATCGGCGCTCTCGGCGTCGACATTTCCAGCCTCTACACGCTGGTCTTCGCGCTCGGCGCGGCGCTGGCCGGCCTTGCGGGCGCGATGATCGGCGCCATCCAGTCGGTGCAGATCGGCATGGGCGAGCCGGTGCTGATCCTCGCTTTCGTCGTCATCGTCATCGGGGGCATCGGTTCGATCAAGGGGGCGCTGGTCGGGGCCGTTCTGGTTGGCCTCACAGACACGCTCGGCCGCTTCCTGCTGCCGTCGCTGTTCGGCCTGATGCTGTCGCCTTCGGCGGCGACTGCGGTCGGCTCTTCGCTCGCCTCGATGTCGATCTACATCCTGATGGCCGGCGTGCTGCTGTTTCGACCGCGCGGCCTGTTCGGAGGCGGGGGAGCTGACCCGCGAAACCACGGCCAGCATTGTCATTCTCGCCCTCTTGCTTGCTGTGCCGCTGTGGGCGTGGTCGGCCGACGAGCCGTTCCTGATCACGCTGGCCACCCGCGCGGCGATCCTCGCCATCGCCGGCATCGGACTCAACTTCGCGCTTGGCTTCGGCGGATTGGTGAGCCTCGGCCACGCCACATTCTTCGGCATCGGCGGCTATGCGATGGGCATCCTCGCCTCGCATGCGCAGAACTTCGAACCGCTTGCCGAATGGCCGGTGACGATCGAAGGCACGACGGCGATGCTGGCGATCTGGCCGGTCGCGATCATCGCGAGCGCGCTTGCGGCGCTGGCGATCGGGGCGCTGTCTCTGCGCACCAGCGGCGTCTATTTCATCATGATCACGCTCGCCTTCGGGCAGATGTTTTTCTACTTCGCCATATCCTGGCCGGCCTATGGCGGCGAGGACGGCTTGTCGATCTATGTGCGCAACGGCTTCCCAGGCCTCAACACCATGGATCCGATACAGTTCTTCGCCCTCGTCTATGTGATCCTGCTTGCCATGTTGGCGCTGGTGACGGCGATCCGCCGTTCGCCTTTCGGCCTGATGCTGGGGGCGGCGCGCCAGAACCCGGAGCGGGTGCAGGCGATCGGCCAGCAGCCCTATCGCCTGTTCCTGATCGCCTTCGTGATATCCGGCGCCATCACCGGCTTGTCGGGAGCGCTGTTTGCCGACCTCAACCGGTTTGTCAGCCCCTCAATGCTGAGCTGGCAGACCTCAGGCGAGATCATGGTCTTCGTCATTCTCGGCGGGGTCGGGCGCATCGCCGGGCCCGTCGCCGGCGCGATGCTGTTCATTGCGCTCGAACACCTGCTCGGCGGCCTGTCCGAATACTGGCATGTCTATCTTGGGGCCATCCTGCTCGGCGTCGTGCTGTTTGCGCGCGGCGGGCTTCTCGGCCTGATCGCCGGCCGCGAGGCCAGCCATGGCTGAGCCGATCCTCAATGTGCGCGGCGTCTCCAAAAGCTTCGGCGCGCTGACGGCCAGCGACAACGTCTCGCTCGACCTGAAGCCGGGAGAAATCCATGCGCTGATCGGGCCGAACGGCGCCGGCAAATCGACCCTGATCAAGCAGATCGCCGGCGGGCTGACGCCAGATCGCGGCGTCATCCGCTTCGATGGTCGCGACGTGACCGCTCTTTCCACCGCCGCCCGTGCGAGGCTCGGCATGGGCCGCACCTTCCAGATCTCCTCGCTCGCCATGGAATACACGGTGCTTGAGAACGCCGTGCTTGGCGCGCTTGGCCGGCGTGGCGACGTACTGCGCTTCTTTCGCCCGGTGATGCGCGACCGCGGCCTGACCGACATCGCCGAATCCGCGCTGCTTCAAGTGGGGCTGGAGGATTTCCGCAATTTTCGCGCCGCCGATCTGTCGCACGGCCAGCGACGCCAGCTGGAGGTCGCGGTGGCGCTGACGTCGCAGCCGAAAGCATTCCTGATGGACGAACCGATGGCGGGGCTCGGCATCGAGGGGTCGCACCGGCTGATGGGGTTCCTCGACGGACTGCGTGAGAAGGCTCCGATCCTGCTGGTTGAGCACGACATGGATGCGGTGTTTACGCTGGCCGATCGCATCAGCGTGCTGGTCTATGGCGCCGTGATTGCCACCGGAACGGTTGACGAGATCCGCGCCAATCCGGCACGCGGCAGCGCCTATCTCGGCGCGGAGGACGACCGCTGCGCCGGCTCAAGCCTGCCCATGTCTCCGCCTTCTACGGCCCCTCGCAGGCGTTGTTCGATGTGCATCTGGCGCTCGAGGCTGGTGAGGTGGTGGCGCTGATGGGTCGCAACGGCATGGGCAAGACCACGACCGTTAAAGTGATCTGCCGGTTGTTGAAGCATCGTGGCGGCTCGGTCATGTTCGATGGTCACGATATCGCCCGCCTTGCCTCGCACCGGGTCGCGCGGCTTGGCGTCGGGCTGGTGCCGGAAGGGCGCCGCTGCTTTTCCGGCCTGACGGTGCACGAGAACCTGATTGCCGCCGCGCGGCCGGGGTCTTGGGATTTTGCCGCCGTTTCCGGGCTGTTTCCCCGCCTTGCCGAACGGCGCAACCAGGTCGCCGCCTCGCTTTCCGGCGGCGAGCAGCAGATGCTGGCGATCGGCCGCGCGCTGATGACCAATCCGCGCCTGCTGATTCTCGACGAGGCGACCGAAGGGCTTGCGCCGGTGATCCGCCAGGAGATCTGGGCCTCGATCCGCCGGCTGAAGCAGAAAACCGGGTTGGCGATCCTCGTCATCGACAAATCGATCCGTGAGCTTCGCACTGTCGCCGACAGGGCGGTGATCCTGGAAAAGGGGCGCTCGGTGTGGACTGGCGGCCTGGACGCGCTGAGCGCCGATGTGACTGACAAATATCTGGGAGTTTAGGAATTTTCTGGCATCTGTTGGGGCTCGGCGCGGGTTTGCGCGCGGCCAGCGCCAAAGACCCGTGACTTCGAAGCCAGTTCAGACTGCCGGGCATTCAAGATGCATGCATTTGCATATGGATGAACAAAGGCTCGCCGTTACTCTTGGCGGCTTCCAAAGCGGAATACTCTGCGATGCCCCCGGCAGAGGCAAGCGTCTGGATCGTCGATCGAGCAACATACTTATCCAGCCACCCGCCGCTGCAACCGCATTGGCAGGTTGCTTTTTATACGGAACTGCTTGAGTATGCATATATAGAGGGAGGCCGCCATGAGGCGTTGTTTGACGGTAAGGATCTTGGCGCACATTCGCGGCGAGGGTCGCGGGCATCGCCTTGTGCATTTCATAGCGTTTCCCGATTGCCGCGTGAACGCGTTGTGACCGAAGTCCGCGCCGAATTCCGCCTGCCGACGAACGAACTGCGCGACGACCTGCCGTTCTACACCGGCGTCCTGAAGATGCGCCTCGACATGATCTATCCGGCCGACAATCCGCAGATTGCGGTGCTTTCCGGTCACGGCATCCGCCTTCGAATCGAAAAGGGAGCGCCCGAGGGTCCGGGGGCGATCCGCATCCTCACCGACGATCCCGACAGCTTTGCCGACGGAGAGCGCGAACTGATCGCACCGAACGGGACCCGCATCGAGATCGACGAGTTGGACCCGCCCCTGGTGCTGCCGAAGACCGAGCATGCCTTCGTGGTGCGCCGCCTCGCCGACCAGGCGCCTTGGATCATTGGCCGCGCCGGCATGATGTATCGCGACCTCGTTCCGTCGAGGCTCGGCGGGGGGGTGGTAGCCCCGCGCATCCCGGTGGCGGGGGGGCGCGCGCCATTCGAGCCGCTCCCCGCGCGCACCCCCCCCCGCCGCGCCGTCGAGGCGCTC
>CALMYO010000073.1 GCA_937873685.1 uncultured Paracoccaceae bacterium | reverse complement strand
GGTCAAGCAGGCGCCCGGCCTCAACCGGTTCCTCGCGCCATTCCAGCGCCGCAGGAAGCGCATTGCCGGCACGACGGATTTCGTCGCCGACAAGCACCGCATCACGATCGCCGACAAGGATGCGTTCCGGCGCGATCCCGTCAACCTGATCCGCCTTTTCTGGCTCGCCGACGAACACGAACTGGAATACCATCCCGATGCGCTCAAGGAGGCGACGCGCTCGCTGCGCCTGATCGACGCCGATCTGCGCAACGACCCGCAGGCCAACCGGCTTTTCCTCAACCTGCTGACCTCCGAGCGCAATCCGGCATTGACGTTGCGGCGCATGAACGAGGCCGGCGTGCTCGGACGCTTCGTGCCGGATTTCGGCCGCATCGTCGCGATGATGCAGTTCAACATGTACCATCATTATACGGTGGACGAGCACCTGATCCGCACGATTGCCGTGCTGTCGGACATCGAGCACGGCCAGCTTGGCCATGAGCACCCGCTTGCCAACGAACTGATGCCGGGGCTGAAGGGCGAGCGGCGCCTGCTATATGTCGCGCTGTTCCTGCACGACATCGCCAAGGGCAGGCCGGAGGATCACTCGGTTGCCGGCGCCCGCATCGCAAGGCGGCTTTGCCCGCGTTTCGGCCTGACGCCGGCCGAGACGGACACGGTTGCCTGGCTGGTCGAGGAACACCTCGCCATGAGCATGACGGCGCAGGCGCGCGATCTCAACGACCGCAAGACGATCGAGGACTTCGCCGCCCGGGTGCAGACGCTGGAGCGGCTGAAGCTGCTGCTCGTGCTCACCGTCTGCGACATCAAGGCGGTGGGGCCGGGCGTGTGGAACGGCTGGAAGGGCCAGTTGCTGCGCACACTTTACCATGAGACCGAACTGCTGCTGACAGGCGGGTTCTCCGGCACGTCGCGCAAGCAGCGCATCGAGGCGGCGAAAGCGGCGCTGGGCGAGAGGCTGACAGACTGGAGCGCCACCGAACGCAAGGCGATCGTCAAGCTGCACTATCCGAACTACTTCCTTACCGTCGATCTCGACGACCAGCGCCGCCATGCCGAATTCATCCGACAGGCCAATCGCGACAAGAAGCGGCTGGCGACCATGGTGCGCACCCATGCTTTCCACGCGATCACCGAGATCACCGTGCTTGCGCCGGACCATCCGCGCCTGCTGTCGGTGATCGCCGCCGCCTGCACCGGGGCAGGGGCGAACATCGTCGATGCGCAGATCTTCACCACCACTGACGGCCGCGCCCTCGACACCATCCTGATCAACCGCGAGTTCGAGGATGATGCCGACGAATTGCGCCGCGCCGAGCGGGTCGGCAAGCTGATCGAGGAGGTGTTGTCCGGCAAGGTCAACGCGCCGGAAACGATCGCGCGGCGCAGAAAAGGCCGGCGCGTGTCGAAGACGTTCCACATCGAGCCACGCGTCGAGATCAACAACACGCTTTCCAACCGCTTCTCGGTGATCGAGATCGAGGGGCTGGACCGTCCGGGGTTGTTGTCGGACGTCACCGGCGCGATTTCCGATCTTTCCCTCGACATCGCCTCGGCGCATATCACCACCTTCGGCGAGAAGGTGATCGATTCGTTTTATGTGACCGATCTCGTCGGCGCCAAGCTGGAGGGATCGCGCATCGACCGCATCCGCCGCCGCTTGCTCACCATCCTCTCCGGCGAGGCGTCCGCCGGCCGGCCGGAGCGCGCCGGTTTCGCCCCGCGCTGAATCTCTCGGGAACATCCATGAGCCTGATCGCAAAGTTCGCCACCGTCGGCGGCGCTACCATGGCAAGCCGCGTGCTCGGCTTCGTGCGCGAGGCGTTGATCGGCGCCGCACTCGGCGCAGGGCCGGTGGCCGACGCCTTCTATGCCGCCTTCCGCTTTCCGAACCTGTTTCGCCGCCTGTTTGCCGAAGGGGCATTCAACACCGCGTTCATACCCCTCTTCGCCAAGGAACTGGAAGGCGACGGGCTGGCCGGGGCACGACGCTTCGCGGAGGATGTGCTGTCGGTCCTCGTCGTCACGCTCATCGGCCTGAGCGCGCTCGCCATGATCTTCATGCCGTTCCTGGTCGGCACCGTGATCGCACCGAAATTTGCCGACACGCCGGACAAGTTCGACCTGACCGTGCTGATGACGCGGATCATGTTCCCCTACCTGTTCTGCATGTCGCTGACCGCGATGCTGTCCGGCGTACTGAACTCGATGCGCAAGTATTTCCTTGCCGCCTTCGTGCCGGTGCTGCTCAACGTCATCCTGATCGCCGGCCTGCTGATCGCGATGAACACCGGCACCGACCAGCGCACGACCGGCCTTGTGCTTGCGTCTTGCGTGTTCCTCTCCGGGTTTGCCCAGCTTGGTTTCCTTGTGTGGGGTGTGCGGCGTGAGGGCTTCTCCATGCGGCTGAAGCGGCCGCAATTGACGCCGGGCGTGAAGCGCCTGCTGGTGCTGATGGGGCCTGCCATGCTGACCGGCGGGGTGATGCAGATCAACCTGCTGGTCGGCCAGATCATCGCCTCGGCGCAGGACGGCGCGATCGCGCTCCTGAACTATGCCGACCGCATCAACCAATTGCCACTTGGCGTCATCGGCATCGCCATCGGCGTGGTGCTGCTGCCGGAATTGTCGCGGGCGCTGAATGCGGGCGACCATGCCGACGCCAACCATCTGCAGAACCGCAGCCTGGAATTCGCGCTTGCGCTCACGCTTCCGGCCGCCGTAGGCTTTATGACCATGCCGGGGCCGCTGGTGGCGATTCTCTACGAGCGCGGCGCGTTTTCGCCGGAGACGACCGCAATGGCCGCGCAGGCGCTGGCGGGCTTTGCCGCCGGCCTGCCCGCGGCGGGGCTGATCCAGGGGGTCCCCCCCGCCTTCTTCGCGCGCGCGAACATGAAGTCGCCGCTGTGGTTCTCGCTGATCACCGTAGCCGTCAACATCGCCGGCAGCCTGCTATTCTTCCCTATCTACGGCCATGTGGCGATCGCGGCGGCGACCTCGGCGGCGGTGTGGGTCAATTTCCTGCTGCTCGCCGGCACGCTGTGGGCCAATGGCGATTTCCGTCCCGCGCCGGCCTCGCTTCGGCGCATCGCCATCGTCATCGCCGCTTCCGTGCTTATTGGCGTGGCGATCCGGCTGATGCTCGGCCTTGCCGCGCCCTGGCTTGGTGGCGGAACCCTGCCGCGCCTTGCCGCCGTGCTGGCGATCATCGCCGTGGCTATGGTGCTCTATTTCGCGATCACGCTTTCCACAGGCGCCATCGACCGCAGCCAGCTGATGCGGCTTTTGCGCCGGCGCAGGAAGGCGACACAGGCATGACGGCGGGCGCGCATCTGTCACTGGTGACGGTTCTCGTGCGTGACTACGACGAAGCAATCGGCTGGTATGCGCGACTGCCCGGCTTCGCTCTTGTCGAGGACACGCCGCTTGGTGGCGGCAAGCGCTGGGTGGTCGTCGGCCCGCAACACGGAACCCGGCTGCTGCTTGCGCGTGCAGAGGGGCCGGATCAGAAGGCGGCGACCGGCAACCAGGCTGGGGGCCGTGTCGCCTTCTTCCTCACCACGGAAAACTTCGCCCGCGACCATGCGGCGATGCATGCGAACGGGGTGCGGTTTGCGGAAACGCCGCGCAGCGAGCCCTATGGCACGGTCGTGGTGTTTCAGGATCTGTACGGCAACAAATGGGATCTGATCGAGCCAGCGAAACCGCTCAGCGCGCAAACACCAGCCGTGAATAGCCGAACCAGCTGAACACCGTGACCAGCGCCGAGGTGACGAACAGTGCGGCGAGCGGCGGAATCGTCGGGGCGACCAGCAGCAGCGCCGAGTAGATCGCGTAGTTCAACACTGCGCCGGTGAGGCCGACGCCGCTGTAGCGTGCACCCTCGACCGCGACGCCGCGACTGCTCGGTCCGAAAGCGAGCGTGCGGTTGATCCAGAAGGTCGCAGTGAGCGCAACGGCAATCGCGATGACGCGGGAACCGAACGGGCCGAGCGGCGTGGAGGCTAGCAGCAGGGCGAGCACGGCGGCGTCGACGGCCAGACCGGTCACGCCAGCGAGGCCAAAGCCGGCGAGGCGCTGGAACAAGGGACGTTGTGGTGGCATCGCTTGGTCGCCCATCGCGGGAGTGGTGTGAATACCGGCCAGTTGGAGCGATCGCAGCATACCCCCACCCCTTGCCCCTCCCCTCAAGGGGGAGGGGAACGCTCGTTGCGCTGGCGTTTCCAGACAGGCAACGCTTGATGCGTATCGGGACGATGCTGGAGCAGCGCTGCCGCCCCCCTCCCCCTTGAGGGGAGGGGTTTGGGGTGGGGGTGCTTTGCGTTCGCTGTCTGTCACCCTGAACTGCATCCTGCAGTGAATCGAAAGCATCGACGCCCGGTAGTCATCACCATCAGGCCGCCTTGGCCTTTCGCGCGGTCCTTGCGGTGGCCGGCGCGTCCTTTTCGGCCTTGATCACAAGGCCCTCGGCGATCGCGTTCTCCACCGCCCTGACGCGGCTTGCCTGCAGGGCGCCGAGCGAAAGGTAGTGGCTGCGTTTCTGCTCGGCGCGACCGCGCGCCACCGAATCGAGGATCAGCCCGGACATGGCGAGCAACACGGCGACGATCATCAATCCGACAGCGCCGATCCAGGTCGGCATTTTCGACACCAGCCCGGTCATTGCGAACTCCATCACCGGTGCCAGCATAAAGATGACGCCGAGGAGCCCGATCATCGCCGCAAGCATGCCGAAGAACCGCAGCGGCTGGGTTTCCTTCATCGCGAGCGCGAACATGCGCGCAATGCGCAGCCCGTCGCGCACGGTAGACAGCTTGGAGGTCGAACCCTCCGGGCGACGCCCGTAAGGCAGGGCGATCTCGGCGACCGGCATTCGCAACTGCCAGGCATGCACGCTCATCTCGGTCTCGATCTCGAATCCGGCAGAGAGCGCCGGGAAACTCTTCACGTAGCGGCGTGTGAAGGCGCGATAGCCGGACAGGATGTCGGTGAAATCCGGTCCGAACATGCCGGCAAAGATGCGATTGAACAGCGCGTTGCCGAAGGCATGGCCGGCGCGACCGGCGTCATCGCGCACACCGGCGCGCGTGCCCACCACCATGTCGGCGCGTTCGGTAATCAGCGTGCGCACCAGTTCCGGCGCGTCTTCCGGCGCATAGGTGCCGTCGCCATCGGCCATGATGTAGATGTCCGCCTCGATGTCGGAAAACATGCGCCGCACGACATTGCCCTTGCCCTGCCGGCGCTCGCGCACCACCTCGGCGCCGGCAAGCCGGGCGCGCAGCGCCGTGTCGTCGCTCGAATTGTTGTCGTAGACGAAGATCCGCGCTGTCGGCAGCGCCGCCCGGAAGCGCGTGACGACATCGCCGATGGTCAGCGCTTCGTTGTAACATGGCAACAGCACTGCGATTGCGTGAACGCTGTCACCGGCGCCAGTTTCCGTCTTTCCCGCCGCCATGGCGACCTCCGTTGCCCAACCCGTCAATACAGCCGGCGCCCGCCATGCAAACCACCGCCGCCGGCGCGGCCGGCCGCGCAGCTTTACTCTTTCTTGATTCCGTTAAGGCTAGGTTAGCCGCAGGGGACCACAATCATAGACTTACCTGCGGAGCCTGACATGACCGACAGCGTTCTTGCCACGCCGTCAAGCGTCGCCAGCCGATCGCGGCCGAGCATCTTCCTTGCCGCCCTGGCGACAACGTTCGCCGTCGCGGCCGTCATGTTGGCGCGCGGCGACGCGACCGGCATTGTCAACAATGACGACCTGATGCGCATGGTGGCGGTGCGCGATCTGCTCGCCGGGCAATCATGGTGGGACGTGACGCAATACCGCCTCGGCACAGCCGAAGGCGTGTGGATGCACTGGTCGCGTCTCGTCGATGCGCCGATTGCAGCGCTGGTTTTGCTTGGGCAGGCGCTTCTTGGGAGCCGGGAGGCGGGCGAGGCTTTTGCCGGCCATGCCTGGCCGTTCCTGACACTGTTCGGCGCGCTTGTTGCGATCGGTTGGGGCGCGCTCAGGCTCGGCGGGGCGGCGGCGTTGAAGCCGGCGATGATCGTCGGCGGAGTCGCGCTTTTTACCGTCGGCGTGTTTGCGCCGGGCAGTTTCGACCATCATAATGTGCAGATCGCGCTCGCGCTGACCCTGTTTGCGGCAATCCTGCCGGCGCCGGTTCGCGGTCAGACGCCGCTTGGGCGCGAGCCCCGGGTGAGGTTCGGGATCGCGCCTGGCATCGCCGCCGTGACGGCGGTGCTGATGCTGGCGATCGGCATGGAGGCGCTGCCTTATGTGGCGGGTGGCCGGGGCGGTGTTTTTCTGCTCTTGGCTGGCGGGGGGAACGAGCAAAAAAACCGGCCCCCCATCGGCCCCCCCCC
>CALMYO010000072.1 GCA_937873685.1 uncultured Paracoccaceae bacterium | reverse complement strand
TCACCAGCCCGGCCTGCTCGACATACTTCATGTTGAACTGGGTGACCGGCATGTCGGAGCGCGGATCGCGGTAGAGCGGCACCAGTTCGGACAGCGGCCTGTCGCCGATGACGATGCCGGCAGCGTGGGTGGAGGCGTGGCGATAAAGCCCCTCGAGCTTCATCGCCACGTCGAGAAGTTGGCCGACCACCGGCTCCTTCGCCCGTTCCTCGGCGAAACGCGGCTCGCCTTCCACCGCCTGTTTCAGCGTCACCGGGTTGGCCGGGTTCTGCGGCACCAGCTTGCACAGCCGGTCAACCTGGCCGTAGGGCATCTCCAGCACGCGTCCGACATCGCGCAGCACGGCGCGGGCCTGCAAGGTTCCAAAGGTGATGATCTGGGCGACCTGGTCGCGGCCGTAGCGCTCCTGCACGTAGCGGATCACCTCGTCGCGCCGGTCCTGGCAGAAGTCGATATCGAAATCCGGCATAGAGACGCGATCGGGATTGAGGAAGCGCTCGAACAGCAGCGAAAAACGCAGCGGGTCGATATCGGTGATCGTCAGCGCCCAGGCGACGAGTGAGCCCGCGCCCGAGCCGCGCCCCGGACCGACGGGGATGGCGTGCGCCTTGGCCCATTTGATGAAGTCGGCAACGATCAGGAAGTAGCCCGGAAACTTCATGCGCTCGATCACGTCGAGCTCGTATTCGAGCCTTGTGCGATATTCTTCTTCCGTCTTTCCCGCGCTCATCCCTTGGCCCGCGAGCCGCATGTCGAGGCCTTCCCGGGCCTGGCGACGCAGTTCGTCGGCCTCGGCCTTGAGGGCGTCGCCGCCCTCCCCCGCCGAGGTGAAACGGGGCAGGATCGGCTTGACGCTTTCGGGAAACCAGCAGCAGCGCCGCGCGATCTCCACCGTGTTGGCCGTTGCCTCCGGCAGATCGGCAAACAGCTTCGTCATTTCTGCTGCCGTCTTGAGGCAATGGTCGGCGGTGAGGCGGCGCCGGTCGTCCTGCGACAGCAAAGCGCCTTCCGAGATCGCGATCAGCGCGTCATGGGCCTCATAATCGCCACGCGACAGGAAGAACGCCTCGTTGGTGACGACCAGCGGTACGGCGTGCTCATAGGCCAGTTCGATTGTCGCCGCCTCGACGGCTCGATCGTATCCTTCGTAACGCTGCAATTCGGCATGGAACCGGTCGCCGAACGCGTCGCTCAGCGCGAGAAACCGGCGCTCGGCCACATCGCGGTGACCGGACGCCAGCGCAGCGCCGATCACGCCGGACGGCCCGCCCGAAAGACAGATGACGCCGTCGACGGCTTCGCGCGTCAACCAGTCATGCTGGAGGCGCGCGCGCGAAGATGTGTCCGACTCCATGAAGCTGCGGCTGACCAGTCGCACCAGGTTGGCGTACCCCGTTTCGCTTGCTGCAATCAGCACCAGCGAAGGCGACTCGCCCTTTTCGGCATGCGTTGCGGCAACGTCATCGAAAGCGACAGCAAGCTGGCAGCCGATGATCGGCTGAACGCCGGCCTTCTGGGCCTTCTGGGCAAATTCAAGCGCACCGAAGAGGTTTCCGGTGTCGGCGATGCCGATTGCCGGCATCGCCTGCGCCGTGGCGAAATCGACAATCTTCGACAGCGGCAATGCGCCTTCCAGCAGGGAATAGGCGGAATGGGTGCGCAACTGCACGAAGCCCGGCATGGCCGCCGCACCTGTTCTTGCCGGATCGCCGCTCATTGCCCTACCTCGCCAGGAGAATCGTCATTCCCACAATTGGCAAAAGCGGGCGCCGTGTCGAGGCGATGAAGCGGCTTTCAACCGCCCATGCTCACAAGACGGAAGCGAAGATCGTGAATGCGGCGACGAACGCCGAAACGGAAACGAGAGAGGCGATGTCGCGGGCGATCTGGGGCATGACGAACTCCTGTTTTTGTTGTATTCGCTATATGTACGCTTTTTGTTCTCGTTGCAAGCAGTTTTTTCGATCCCGTGGCGGACTGCGAGACGTCGTGCCCGCAGCCGCGCGAGCGCCCCTCGCGCCGCGCATCCGACAAAACAAGTTCGGCGAATGTAGGATCAGTCGCTGAAGTAGCTGCTGTGCACAGGCCGCAGCCGCTCGATCGCGTGATCGACCGAGCGCATGTGCTGGCGCATCGCTTCGGATGCGCGCGCCGGGTCGCCGGCAGCCAGGGCAACGGCAATCGCCTCGTGTTCGGCGATGATCTCGCGCGTGTGGGCCGAATCGCGGTTGGCGATGTGGCCGATGCGATCCCACAGCATCTTCACACCCTGGATGGTGTTCCACACCCCTTCCAGCCGCGCTGCCCGGGCGATGATCTGGTGGAAATCCTCATTGTCGAGGAAGAAGCCGCGCCCGTCTCCGGCCTCTGCGTGGAGCATCTGGCGATTCAGGTTTGCTGCCAGTGCAGACCGGTCGGCAGCGTTCCAACGCCGGGCAGCTTCGGCCACCAGCGCCGTCTCCAGCGCCGAGCGCGCGAACTGCGCCTCGCGCACGGCCGCCAGCCGGATCGGCGCAACGAATGTGCCGCGTTGCGGATAGATGTCGATCAGCCCGTCCTCGGCCAGCCGCGTCAGTGCGATGCGCACGGGCGAGCGCGACACGCCGAACATGCCGCACAGGCGGTTCTCGCTTACCGCCTCGTTCGGCTCAAGCTGGCAGGTGATGATCGCGTCGCGCAACAAACGGTACACCTGGTCAGCCGCCGGCATGCGCCGGTCGAGCAGGAACGGCGTCACGCCTGCGCCATCCTGCGCTTCCCCGCGATCAGCCAGAGCATTCATGCGATGACCCGTTTGTCGTCCTGTCGAAGCATGTGGTTGCCAAATCCGTTGACCGGTTCAAACTTGTATACTAGCATTCTGATTGTCGGCGCAAGCATGTCCACCGGGCGCCGCTGCAGGGAGGATTGCATGAAAAGCATGGTTCGCAAACTGACGGTTGCCGCATCGGCGCTCGCCGTGTCGGCTGGCATGGCCTGGGCCGGTTCGGATACGCGTGTGGCGCTGGTGCCGGGTGGCCCGCACCCCTATTTCGCCGCCTGGGAACAGGCCGGGGCCGATGCGGTGCGCGACTTCGGCATTGGCGCAGGCGATTACCGCGTGCCGCAGAAATGGGAGCTTTCGCAGCAGAGCCAGCTGCTCGAAAGCCTGTTGACGCAAGGCTACAACGCATTCCTGATCTTTCCGGGCGACGCGGTCGGCACCAACACCGTCGTACAGGAGATCACCGAGAACGGCGGACAGGCGCTGGCGCTCGCCGGCTGCCTGAAGGACCCGACGCCGGCCCTGTTCTGCATGGGCACCGACACCGGCAATTCGGCCTATCTCGGCACCAAGGAGCTGATCAAGGCGATGGGCGGCAAGGGCAAGATCGCCCATTTCACCGGCTTCCTTGTCGATCCGAACACGCAGCTGCGCATCGACGCGGTGCAGAAGGCGGCGGACGAGACCAACGGCGCGGTTGAAGTTGTGCAGGTGATCGCCGACATCGACGCGCCGCAGCCGGCAGAAGAGAAGATCAACGCATTCCTCGCCGCCAGCGCCGCCAATGTCGACGGCATCGTCACCACAGCCTGGGTGCCGGCGGTGACGGCGGCCAACGCTTTGCGCAAGATCGGCGACAAGCGCATCAAGATGGTCGGCATCGACCATGACGAGGTGGTGATCCAGGCGATCAAGGACGGCTTCGTCAACGGCACGATGCTGCAGAACCCCTACGGCCAAGGCTATATCGGCTCCTACGTGCTCGACAAGCTGCGCTCCGGCTGCACGCTGAAGGACGACGCGCCGTGGAAGTCGAACGCGCTGACCGCGAAGTTCGTCGATTCCGGCACCGTCTTCGTCGACGCATCTCAGGCCGACACCTATGTCGACGCCATGCGCGGCATTTCCAAGACGCTGCTCGAAAGCTTCGAGAAGGACTTCATGAACTGCAATTAGCATCATGAAGGTGAATCGAAATTGCCCGGCGGCGGCTTGCGCGGCCGCCGGGCGTCATCCCCGCTGATCCAACCGGTCCCCGATGACCCTTTCCGACGCGACCAATCCCGCAGGGCCGCCCGCGCCGCCGGCCGGGCTGCGCCAAGCCGCACAGCGGCTGGTCACCGGCAACGAGTTCGGTCTCGTGGCGCTGATCGTGCTCGCGTTCATCTTCTTCGCCTCGGCCTTTCCCGGCTTCACCTCGCCGTTCAGCCTGTTTGCGATCGGCCGCCAGATCGGCATCGACACCATGATCGGCCTTGCAATGATGGCGGTGATCGTCACCGGCGGGGCCCGTCTTTTGGGCGGGGCGGACGGGGGGTGCTCGGCCATGGGGTTCGGGTGGCTGCTGCCGGGGCCCGGGATGCCGCCGGCGCTTGCGGTTCCGCTGGCGGTCGCCTTCGGCGCGTCGCTCGGCTTCATCAATGGCGCGGTAGTGGTGCGCACTGGCGTGCACAGCTTCATCATCACGCTCGCCTCGATGAGTATCTTCTTCGGCGTGATGATCTTTCTGACACAGGCGCAGGCCTTCCGAGAACTGCCGGCGGACGTCACCGCCCTCGGCAAGACCCGGTTCGCGGGCTCGGTTTCGGCGCTGCTGCTGCTGTCGATGGCGGTCTGCATTGTGCTGGCGCTTTTCTATCGCTTCACCACGCTCGGACGGGCCATGCTTGCGGCGGGCGCCAACCGGCGCGCCCCCGGGATTTCCGGCATCCGCACGGACCGCATCTTCACCGCCTGCCACATGCTGACCGGGGCGCTCGCCGCGCTGGCGGGGCTGATGGTGACGGCGCGCACAGGCGCGGCCGTTCCCTCCATGGCCGGTCATCTCGGCCAAGACTGGCTGCTGCCTGCCTTCCTTGCGCCGGTGCTTGGCGGCACGCTGCTTTCGGGCGGGCGGGTTTCGGTGATCGGCACGCTGCTCGGCGCCACACTCGTCAATGTGATGACCAGCGGCTTGTTGCTGATGCGCGTCGGCGAATTCTGGATCCAGGCGTTTCTCGGGCTGATGCTGCTGTTTGCGGTGCTGGCCGACCGGGCGCGGCACGGATGGTTGCGGCGAAGGGGTGTGGTGGCATGAGCGGCGGAACGCTGACGCGCGCCTTCGACAACGACTGGACCGGCCCGGCGCTGGTGAGCGTCATCGCGATTGCGGTGATCTCGTTCTTCCAGCCGAGTTTCCTGTCAGCCTTCAACATCACGGTGCTGTTGTCAGCCATCGCGGTCAACATGCTGGTCGCCTACGGGCAACTGGTGATCATCGCGATCGGCCAGATGAACCTCGCGCTCGGCGCGGTCGGCGGGCTTGCGGCGATCAGCTTTGCCGGCATGATGGAAGTCTGGGGCCTGCCGCCGCTTGTTGCGGCCGCGGGCGGACTTGCCATCGGCGCCGGCGCCGGCGTGGCGAGCGGGTTCATCATCGCGCGCACCGGCATCTCCGCCTTCATCATCACACTTGCCGGTTTGCAGGTGTTCAAGGGCGTCAATCTCGGCATCACCGAGGCGCAGCCCTTCTACAACGTGCCGCAATCGGTGAAGGATTTCGGCAACCTCACGCTGTTCGGACCGATCCCCTGGCTGGTGCTGCCAGCCCTGCTGGCTGCGGTGCTGATGTGGTACGTGCTGGCGCGGCTGCGGATTGGCCGGCACATTCTCGCCGTCGGGGGCAACCGCCATGCGGCGGAACTGTCGGGCATCGATGTCGGGCGCACGGTGATCTGGGCGCATGCGGTCTCCGGCATGCTTGCCGCAACCGCCGGCATGATGCTGGTGGCGCGACTGC
>CALMYO010000071.1 GCA_937873685.1 uncultured Paracoccaceae bacterium | reverse complement strand
GTTGACCTCTTCGAGACCCGCGAGCATCCGCAGGGAGGTCGACTTGCCGCAGCCTGACGGGCCGACGATGCAAGTCAGCGTGTTGTCGTCCACCGTGAAGGCAAGGTCGCGAATGGCGACGTGACGCCCGGCTTCGCGCCCAAGCGGATAGGCCTTCTCGGTGACGCAGATGTCAAGCATGGGCGCCGCGCCAGCGCCGCGCCCGGCGCTCCCAAGGTTGCACCAGCGCCAGTTCGAGCGCCAGCATCACGGCGACGAAAGCCAGCGTGTAGGCAAGGATCATCGCCACGTCGAACAGTTGGAAATGCAGGTTGATCTGGAAGCCGACGCCATTTGAGCGGCCGAGCAGTTCCACCACCAGCACGATTTTCCAGATCAACGCAATTCCGGAACGCGCCGCAGCGGCGAAATAAGGCTGCAGTTGCGGCGCGATCACCTCCGTCAGCCGGCGGCGCGGCGACAGACGAAACAGCCGCGCCATTTCGTCCAGCGACGGGTCGAGCGCGCGTGCGCCTTCGCGCATGGTGACGATGACGTTCGGGATCTTGTTGACGGCGACTGCGCCGATCGCCGCCGCCTCGTTCAGCCCGAACCAGATGTAGGCGAGCACGATGATGACGAGCGCCGGAACGTTCAGCCACAGCACAACCCAGGCGTCGAAAAACCGGTCGAGCCGCGGGCGCAGTCCGAGCGCAATGCCAATAGCCGCGCCGATCGCCATCGCGACCACGAAGGCTGCCGCCACGCGCATCAGCGTCATCGCGAGGTGAAAAGGAAGATCGCCGCTTGCGACCTCACGCAGGAGGGCTGTTCCGACCGCGGCAGGCGAGGGCAGCAGCCGCGGATCGGCGAAAATGGAAACCGCGAACCAGACTGCAAGCAGAACAGCGAGCGACAGGGCAACGCGCCCCGCAGCGCCAAGCGCCGGGTTTTGCGCCGTCTTGAACGCCCGCCCGGTATCAGAATCCATTCTTCAACTTGGTCCAGTATGTGCCGGGCTGCATGGTGGGCGATTCGCCGACCAGTTTTTCGCCGCCGAGTTCGGCCAGAACCGCGTAGAGATGCGCGGCGTCCTCTTCTTCGTCCGCGATCTGTCGGGACGGGATGCCTTCGCGATAGCGATCGCGCAAGGCCAGCAGCGCAGCACCTTCATCCTTGATGACGCCGGCGGCTTGCAGGCGGTCCCATTCTGCGTCGTCGGTTTTCAGGATCCCCTTGGTGTCGCGCGAGGCGGCGAGAAAACCTTTCGCGGCTTGCGGATGCTCATCCGCCCATTTTTCGGAGAAGATGTAGCCGATTGCTGAAACCGCGCCCTTGGCCCCGAGCGCCTGTGCCGCTTGTTCGGCGCTGGCAAGGCGGCGAAATCCGGCCGCTTCCAGCCTCGCGGCGAAGTGCCAAAAGTTCAGCACCGCGTCCAATTCGCCCTGCTGCGCCTTTTCGGCCAGCAAGGGAGGTGCGCCATAGGCGATGTCGTTTTCGGCGGCGAGATCGATGCCGAAGTCGCGTTTTGCCCAGCCCTGCAGCAGCAGCCAGCTCTTGTCGAGCGGCCCGCCGGCGACGCCAAGTTTTTTGCCCTTCAGATCGGCGAGGGACTGCATCGGCGAGTCCGGGGGAATCATGATCGCGCCGACAGAAGACGAATAGGGCGCAAAGGCGAGATCGCCGCCGAGCGCGCGCTGGCGCGACACCCACAGCCAGTCGGAAACGATGATGTCGACCGCGCCGCCCTGCAGCGCCACCGTGGTGGCGTCCTCGCTGGCGAACGGCACGATTTCGAGATCGAAACCGTGCTCGTCGTCAAGCTTGTGAGTCTTCAGGGCGCTTAGCTCCCAGTTGACGGTGCCGAATTTCAGCACGCCGACGCGCACGGTTTCAGCGAACGCCATTGTTGAAAAGAAAATCACAAGCGCGGCTGTCGCTGCAGCCAAGCGGGCAAAGAACTGCATTGTCGTCCTCCCATGGCCGGAGAGCTTTCCACCCGCCGACGATGCCAGCATGATAACGCATTCGGCAGCGCTATTCAGCCTGCGGCTCATGCACTTTGGTACAGTCGCCCTCCGGCTTCCCATGGCGCATAGTCGTTGCGGGAGGAACGGACATGGCGCGCGCGCTGATCTTGTTTGCAGCCCTTGTCCCAGCCGTTTGCAACCCGGCGGCGCAGTGTGGCGAAAGCCTGCCCGCCGGCGTCGATCCGGCAACCGGGTTTCGCATGGAGCGCTACCGCGCGCCGGTGCCGGATGTCCTGCCGGGTGGCGCCGTGGTGCATGGCGATGATGTGGCGCGGCTGGCGGCGGACGATGCCGTCGTGCTGATTGACGTTTACCCGCCGAAAGGCGCAGGCCCCGACCCGCTCGACGGCACATGGCGCAACAGCGAGGCGCGCGAGAACATTGCCGGTTCGATCTGGTTGCCCGAGGTTGGGCGTGGGTACCTCGAGCCGGAGCTTGAGGCCTATTTCCGGCGCAATCTGCAGCGTATCGCTTCCGAGAATCCCGGAGAGCCATTGCTGTTCTATTGCACCGCAGATTGCTGGCAGGCGTGGAATGCGGCGCGCCGCGCCATCCTGTGGGGCTACGGCCGGGTTCTGTGGTATCCGGAAGGAACCGACGGCTGGCGCGACGAAGGGCGGGCGCTTGCGCCGGCGGAACCGGTGAACTTCCTTGGGAGCGATAACGAATGACGACAAAGCGCTTCATCCTTGCCGCGATGCTCGCATGGGCGTTTCCGGCAGCCGCCGAACCGGTGTTTCCCGAAAATGCGGTGATCAGCCTCATCGACCGGTCGGGACAGGAACTGGCGGTCGGCGGCGTCAAATTTTCACAATCCGAACAGGGGCATACCCGGTTTTCCGTAGAACTTGATTCACCGCGGTTCACCGACCAGTTTCTTTCAATGCGGCCGTTCCGCTGCATCGAGGGCGAAAGCGAATGGTTCTGCCATCTGCCCTATCCCTATGCGCTGCGTGGCGAAGTAACGACCGGGGATCTGACCGAACTGGAGTACTCCCTGCTTTTCCTGCGCAAGACGCCGGCTGAATTCGGCATCGACGCCTGGAACGGGCTCTATTTCGATCTGGAGTTTGACGACGACGGCGCGTTGCGCGGCAGGTTGCTGGAAGGCGATCTCGGCGTTCTGGCGAGCCCGCCGGCGCAGGAATTCGGCCGGCCGATCCGGCTCGACGAGTTCATCGCAGCCGGCAAGGACAGGCTGTTTCCGGCAATCGTGATCCAGTAGTCGAACGCGGGGCTCAGTTGGTCCGCTTAAAGCCCAGGGCGCAAACGGCGAATCGCCTCGGCCCCCCTCCTCCCCCTTGATGGGGGAGGTGGTCGCGAAGCGACCGGAGGGGGTGATTATCTGCAATCTCAAGCACTTGGACACCCCACCCCCGGCCTTCGGCCGGACCCTCCCCATCGAGGGGAGGGAAAGCCGCCTAGCCGTTCTGCTGTGTTCCAGTGGTGAGACCTGCGCAAGACTAAACGCTAGGCGCTTGTGACTGGAAAGCGTTGTCAAGGCGGATGCATGCGGCTTGCTGGCCGCCCGCGGTCTGGATCAGCGGCGGCTGCGCCGTGCGGCAGGCGTCAATGACAAAAGGACAACGGCTGGAAAACACGCAGCCGGGCGGCGGCGAGATCGGCGAGGGCGGATCGCCCGTCAGCTGCACGCGCGGGCGGTTGCGCGCGATCTTCGGATCGGGGATCGGGGCGGCGGAGAGGAGCGCGCGCGTATAGGGATGCGCGGGGCGATCGAACACCGCGCGGCTGTCGCCGATCTCGACGATGCGGCCGAGATACAGCACGAGGATGCGATCGGAGATCAGCCGCACCACGGAAAGGTCGTGGCTGATGAAGATCAGCGTCAGGTCGAATTCGTCACGCAGCCGCCGCAACAGGTTGATGATTTGCGCCTGGATCGACACGTCGAGCGCCGAGACCGGTTCGTCGCAGACGATCAACTTCGGCCGCGTGACGATGGCGCGGGCGATACCGATGCGCTGCGCCTGCCCACCGGAAAACTCGTGCGGGTAGCGGTTGACCATCTCCGGCGCGAGGCCGACGGCCTCCATCATTTCCTGCACCCGGGCTTCGCGTTCCTTGCGCCTCAGCTGCGGCTCGAAAACGGTCAGCGGCTCGGCGATGATGTCGCTGACGGTCATGCGCGGGTCGAGCGAGGCAACCGGATCCTGGAAGATGATCTGCATGTCGCGGCGCGCGCGCCGCATCTCCTCGTCGGTAAGGCCGGTCAGTACGCGACCCTGCCAGACGATCCGGCCCGCGGTCGGCTCGATCAGCCGCAGGATGGAGCGGCCAAGGGTGGACTTGCCGCAGCCGGATTCGCCGACGACGCCGAGCGTCTCGCCTGCTGCAAGCGTGAAGCTGACATCGTTGACGGCGCGCAGTTCGAGCGGTTTGGCGAAAAGGCTCCTTCCGCGCACCTCGAATGCAGTCACGAGATTCTCGACACGGAGCAGGGGGCCATTCACGCTGCTTTCTCCTCATGGACGGGATGAAAGCATGCAGCGCGTCGTCCGGCCGCAAGGGCTGAAAGCGGCGGCGGCGTAGCGCGGCAGTTGTCCTGCGCATGCGCACAACGCGGATGGAAGGCGCAGCCAGCGGGGAGGCGGATCAGGTTCGGCGGCCGGCCCGGGATAGGCTGGATGTCGGCTGCATCGCGATCGACGCGAGGGATCGAGGCGAGCAGGGCGGCGGTGTAGGGATGGGCCGGCGCCTCGAAGGCGGGATCGACGGGCGCTTCCTCCACCACGCGGCCGCCGTACATCACCGCCACGCGATCGGCGAGACCGGCGACGACGCCCATGTCATGGGTGATCAGCACAAGCGCCGCGCCGAGATCCGCGGTCAGTTCGCGAAACAGGTCGAGGATCTGCGCCTGGATCGTCACATCGAGCGCTGTCGTCGGTTCGTCGGCGATGAGCAGCTTCGGCCTGGTCAGCAGCGCCATGGCGATCACCACGCGCTGGCGCATGCCGCCTGACAATTCGTGCGGATAAAGCCTGAAGCGCCGCACCGGATCGGGAATGCCGACCCGCTCCAGCATGGCGAGCGCCGCCTTCTCCGCCTCGGCGCGGCTGGCGTTCTGGTGCACCTCAAGCTGTTCGGTCAATTGGCGCGAGATGCGCAGCGAAGGGTTCAGCGCCGTCATCGGATCCTGGAACACCATCGCGATGTCGCGTCCGCGCACGGCGTCAAGCGCCGCGCCGCGCAGTTTCAGCATGTCGACGCCGTTGAACATCGCGCGCCCGGTCGCCACGCCATTCTTCGCCAGCAGGCCCATCACGCCGAGAAAGGTCTGGCTCTTGCCGGAACCGGATTCGCCTACGATCGCCACCCTTTCGCCCGGCGCGACGGTGAAATTCATGTCGGTGACCGCCTGCACATCGCCTTCCGGCGTGCGAAAGCGGATGGAATAGTCTTCGAGCGAGAGCAGCGCCGCCATCAGCGATCCCTCGGATCGAAGGCGTCGCGAAGCCCGTCGCCGATGAACAGCAGGCTCATCAGCAGGGCGACCAGGAACAGCGCCGGGAAGCCGAGCAGCCAGGGCATCACCTCGAACACATCGGTACCCTCGGCGATCAGCGTGCCGAGCGAGGTTAGGGGCTCCTGTACGCCGAAGCCGAGATAGGACAGGAAGCTTTCCGTCACGATGATCTCGGGCACCGTCAGCGCAGCGTAGATCACCACCGGGCCGACGAGGTTCGGCACGATGTGGCGGCGGATGATCGTGAACGGCTTCTGGCCGGCGGCGCGCGCTGCCTCGATGAACTCGCGTTCCTTCAGCGACAGGGTCTGGCCGCGCACGATCCGCGCCATGGTCAGCCATTCGATCGCGCCGATGGCGGCAAACAGCAGGATGACGTTGCGCCCGAAGATCACCATCAAAAGGATCACGAACAGGATGTAGGGAAGCGCATACATGATGTCGACGAAGCGCATCATCGCCTGGTCGACGCGGCCTCCGAGATAGCCTGACACCGCGCCGTAGGTGACACCGATCACCACCGAGACCAGCGTCGCCACCACCGCTACGGCAAGCGAGACGCGGGTGCCGTAGAGCGTTCGCGCCAGCAGGTCGCGGCCGTTCTGGTCAGTGCCGAACCAGTGCCCGCTTTCCAGCGAGGGCGGGGCGCGGAAGGCGGCCCAGTCCGGATCCTCGTAGTTGAACGGGATGAAGAACGGCCCGAGGAAGGCCGCGATCACAAGGGCGGCGAGCACGAACAGCGACACCACGGCCGCCTTGTTGCGCAGCAGCCGGGCGATCGCGTCCTGCGTCAGCGAGCGGCCCTTCGGCGAGGCGAATTCGCCGGCTTCGACGGCATCGACAAGGGCGGCGCGGCGAGGCGAAGGGAAGATCATCGCGTGCGAACCTTCGGATCGAGAAAGGCGTAGGCGATGTCAACGATGAGGTTCAGCAGGATGATCAGCGCCATGTAGAAGATCACCGTGCCGAGCACCATGCCGTAGTCGCGGTTCAACGCCGCGTTGATGAAATAGCGGCCGATGCCGGGCAGGCCGAAGATGGATTCCACCACAAGGGAGCCGGTGAGCAGGTAGCTTGCCGCCGGCCCGAGATAGGAGACGACCGGCATCAGCGCCGGTTTCAGCGCGTGGCGCGTGACGGTCAGCCGCGGGCCGATGCCCTTGGCGCGCGCGGTGCGGATGAAGCTGGCGTTCAGCACCTCGATCATTGAGCCGCGCATTAGCCGCGAGATGCGCGCTGCGTGCGACCAGGCCAGAACGATCACCGGCAGCACAAGATGGGAAGGCGAGCCGTCGCCCCATCCGCCGACCGGCAGCCAGGCGAGCTTGACGCCGAAGACGAGCTGCAACACAGGCGCAATGAGGAAATTCGGGATCACCAGGCCGATCAGGATGATAAATCCGGTCGCGTAATCCGGCAGGCGGTTCTGCCACAGCGCACCGGCAACGCCGCTCGCCACGCCGACGATGATCGCCAAGGCGAAGGCGAGAAGGCCGACGGTGAAGGTGTAGGGAAGGCCGATCATGATCTGCTCGGCGACGGTGAAATCCTCCGTGGTGAAGGAGGGGCCGAGATCGCCGCGCATCACGTCGCCGACATAGATCAGGTACTGCTCCCACAATGGCTTGTCGAGATTGTAGTGGGCGGCAAGGTTCTTCAGGATTGCCGGCGGCAGCGGCCGCTCGCCGTCGAACGGCCCGCCCGGCGCTAGCCGCAGGATGAAAAAGCACACCGTCACCGCGATCCACATGACCGGGATCGTCGTCAACAGGCGGCGGAAGGCGTAGGTCAGCATTGGTGATTGATGGCCAGGAAAGTGGCGATAGCGTACCCCCACCCCTGACCCCTCCCCACAAGGGGGAAGGGAACCGCTTGAACCGACGCGAGTCCCATTGTGGCTACCCCGCGTGGTCCGGACGTCAGACGCCAGCCTTCCCCTCCCCCTTGTGGGGAGGGGTAAGGGGTGGGGGTAAGCCACGTTTCGCGTCGATTGGCTACCAGAGGGCCAGGGGCTGTCACGTCAGTTCAAAGGGGATACAACACCCGCCCCTATTCCTTCACCGAAAGCCAGCGGGTGCGGTGAATGTCTCGGGCATTATCGACAAATCCCTCGATTTTCGGGGAAACGACGTTCTTCGAGACATAGTAGTAGATCGGGATTGCTGCGGACTCACCAAGCGCGATCTTCTCAGCTTCCTTCAGCTTGGCGGCGCGCGCGTCCATGTCAGTCATGGCGTTGGCCTCGTCGATCAGCTTGTCGTAATCGGCGTTCGACCAGCGGCCGTAGTTGTAGGGCGTGCCGGACTTCAACAGGTTGAGGAAGTTGTCGGGGTCGTTGTAGTCAGCCAGCCAGCCGGCGCGCCCCACTTCCACCTGGCCGCGGGTCATCTCGTCGTAGTGCACCTTGGTCTCGGTGTTGTAGAGTTCGACATTGACGCCGAGCGGCTTCCACATCGAGGCGATGGCCACCGCGATGCGCTTGTGGTTGTCGTTGGTGTTGTAGCGGAGCGTGAACGACAGCGGCTTGTCCGGGCCGAACCCGGCTTCGGTGAGCAGCTTTTTCGCTTCCTCCACTTTCTCGCCGTAAGGCATGTCCTTCCAGTCGACATAGGCCGGTTCGCCATAGTTCGCCATGCCGGGCGGCACCCAGGAATAGGCCGGGAGTTCGCCGGTGCCGAGGATCTGCGGGCCGATCACCTCGCGGTTGATCGCCATCGACAGAGCCTGGCGGACCCGCTTGTCCTTGAAGCGGTCGTCCTGGCTGTTGACGACGTAGTAGTACAAGCCCATGAACGGAGCGACATGGGCCTCTCCTGGTAGATTTTCCTTCATCCATTCATATTGGTCTGCTGGAAAGTCGGTAAGGATGTCGAATTCGCCGGCGCGGTAGCGCTTCAGCGCCGCCTGCTGGTCCTCCAATACAAAGAAAGTTGCACCGTCGATTTTCAAGTCTGCGACGCCGTAGTACTTGTCGTTCTTGACGGTCTTGACATGGCTGCCCGGAACCCACTCTATCGGCTTGTAGGGGCCGTTGACCACGATATTCTCCAGTTTCACCCAGTCGGCACCCTTGGCTTCGACTACGTGCTTCGGCAACGGATAGGCCGTATAGTGCATAAGCCCGTCAAGAAAGTAGGGCGTGGAATTTTCCAATTTTATTTCCAGCGTCTTGTCATTGATCGCCTTGACACCAAGTTGACTAAAATCATTTATCTCACCTTTGTTGATCTTTTCGGCGTTTAGAATTGGATACTGCAAGTAGGCATATTCCGCAGCAGAAGCGGGATCAAGAAGTCTTTGAATGGCGAAAACAAAATCGCCCGCCGTTACAGGTTTACCGTCGCTCCAAACAGCATCTTGGCGTATCTTAAACGTATAAGTTTTGCCGTCGTCGGAGAGGGTCCAGCTTTCGGCTTGGGCGGGGACCGCTTCTGCATTCGGGTCTTCCGTCACCAGCCCTTCGAAGATGTCGCCGGCGATGCGGTTTTCCCAGTCCCCGGAAAGCTTGTGCGGATCGAGCGATGTCGGATCGCCGCCATTGTGGATGTTGAGGCTGGCGGCGAGTGCGCCGCCGGTCAGCATGGTCGTCGCGGCCAGCGCGAGCAGGAAGGTTCTCATCGAATGGTGCATGATCGTCTCTCCCTTTTTCGCCCGCCGAAATGCGGGCGGTTGCGACGGCGGATCTACCGCCGCCCGGATGACGTATCGAACGCTGTTTGGAGAGCTATGGCAAGGGGGAAAGCGTGGAGCCCGCCAGCCGATCCCGCAATTCGTGTTCTTCAGGTTTCCATAATAAGAGACGGATTTGGTATCGCTGCGTACCGCTCACACATACCGGTTGACCACATTCTCCAGCCATTCCTGCCGGCCCGAGCGCGGCTGCGGGTTGACGTTCGCCTGCACGACCCAGCTTTCGATCTCTTCCAGCGCATAGCCGCCAGCCAGCATTCGTGCCGCTTCCTCACCGTTCCACCCGGCGTAGCGCTCGTCCACGAAGGTTTTCAGCACACCGTCCTCCAGCATGCGGGCTGCGGCTTTCAGGCCGCGGGCGCAGGTGTCCATGCCGCCGATGTGGGCAATCAACAGGTCCTGCGGGTCGATCGACTGGCGGCGCAGCTTGGCGTCGAAATTGGTGCCGCCGGTGGCAAATCCGCCGCCCTTGAGGATTTCATGGTAGGCCAGCGCCACCTCGGCGACGTTGTTCGGGAACTGGTCGGTGTCCCATCCGGACTGATAGTCGTTGCGGTTCATATCGATCGAGCCGAAGATGCCAAGTGCATTGGCGAGCGCCAGCTCGTGTTCGAAAGAATGGCCGGCAAGAATGGCGTGGCCCTGCTCGATATTGACCTTGACCTCGTTTTCCAGCCCGTGGCGCTTCAGGAAGCCATAGACCGTGGCGACATCGTAGTCGTACTGGTGCTTGGTCGGCTCCTGCGGCTTCGGCTCGATCAGGATCGTGCCGCGAAAACCAATTCTGTACTTGTACTCGACCACGAGGTTGAGGAAACGGCCGAGCTGGGCGTCCTCGCGCTTCAGGTCGGTGTTGAGCAGCGTCTCGTAGCCCTCGCGCCCGCCCCACAGCACGTAGTTCGCGCCGCCCAGGCGGTGGGTGGCGTCGATGCAGGTCTTCACGGTGGCGGCAGCGAAGGCGAAGACGTCAGGATCGGGATTGGTCGCGGCGCCCGCCATGTAGCGGCGGTGCGAGAACAGGTTGGCCGTGCCCCACAGCAACTTGACCCCGGTCTCGGCCTGCTTCTTCTCGAAAACGTCGACTATGGCGTTCAGGTTGGCGGTGTTCTCGGCAAAGCTTTCGCCCTCGGGCCGGACATCCGCGTCGTGGAAACAATAGAACGGTGCGCCGAGTGCGGTAAACATCTCGAAAGCGACATCGGCCTTCAACTTCGCCGCCGCCATCTCGTCATTGCAGCGGTCGGCAAACCACGGCCGGTCGAAGGTCTGGCCGCCGAACGGGTCGCCGCCCGGCCACACCAGCGAATGCCAATAGGCGACGGCGAAGCGCAGGTGATCCTCCATGCGCTTGCCCATCACGATCTCGTCGGGATCGTAGAAGCGGAAGGCGAGCGGGTTGGTGGATTCCGGTCCCTCGAAGGGGATGCGGGTGATATCGCCGAAAAAGCCGGTGGTCATGCGGTGGCTCCCTTGATGGCCGGGTAGAGGGCGAGGAAACGGGCATAGGCGTCTTCAAAGGCGCCCTGCAGATCGTCGACGGGCTCGATGGTTTCGGCGGTCGCCGGGGTCGTGCACACGCTCGCCGGATCGGCGCCGGTCGCGGCGATCATGCCGAGGCGCGCCGCGCCGAAGGCCGCGCCAAAGTCGCCATCGGCCGGAATGTCGACCGGGATGCCGAGCGATGTCGCGATCATCTTCAGCCAGAGGCGTGAGCGCGAACCGCCGCCGACAGCAATGACGCGCGACAGTTCGGTGCCGGCGGCGCGCAGCGCATCCAGATTGTCGCGCAGGGCAAAGGTCACGCCTTCCAGCACCGCCTGCGTCAGCGCGGCGCGGTCGGTCTCGTGGCCGATGCCGGCAAATGCGCCGCGAATGGTGGCGTCATTGTGCGGGGTGCGCTCGCCGGAAAGATAGGGCAGGAATGTGACGCGGCCGGGTTTGCGCAGCGTCTCGCCCAGTTCCGCAGTCAGGTCCGAAGCCGAAACACCGGCGACGCGCGCATGCCAGTTCAGCGCGTCGGTGGCCGACAGGATGACGCCCATCTGGTGCCAGGTGTCAGGCAAGGCGTGGCAGAAGGCGTGCACCGCGCTTTCTGGCATCGGCCGGTAACCGGCATTGGCGGCAAACAGCACGCCGGATGTGCCGAGCGATACGAAGGCCTGTCCATCGGCGACTGTGCCCATGCCGACGGCAGAAGCCGCGTTGTCGCCTGCGCCGCCGGCAACCGGCACGCCGGCCGCCATGCCCCAGCGTGCGGCGAGGTCGCTGCGCAGGGTGCCGCCGGTTTGCGTGCCCTCAACCAGCGCCGGCATCTGGTCCGCTCGCATTCCGGTCGCGTCCAGAAGTTCGGACGACCATGCGCGCGCGCCGGTGTCGAGCCAGCTGGTGCCGGCGGAATCCGACATTTCCGAAATGTGTTCGCCGGTCAGCCACAGGCGCAGGAAATCCTTCGGCAGCAGCACCTTGCGGATTCTCTCGAAGACTTCTGGCTCATGCCGCTGCACCCAAACCAGCTTCGGTGCGGTGAAGCCCGGGAAAACGATGTTGCCGGTCAGTGCACGAAAGCGTGGATCGGCGTCGAGTTCGGCGGCCTCGGCATGGCTGCGCGTATCGTTCCACAGGATGCAGGGACGAAGCGGTTTGTCATCCGCGCCAATCAGCGTCGCGCCATGCATGTGGCCGGACAGTCCGATGCCGCGCACGGCGGCGAGTTCGGCCGGCCGGGTTGCGTGGAGTTCGCCAACTGCGTTCTCCGTTGCGGCGATCCAGTCGGCCGGCTCCTGCTCTGACCAGCCGGGATGTGGGCGTTCGACGTCGAGCCCGGCCGAAGCCGAGGCGACAACGCGCTGGTCGTCGTCGATCAGCAGCGCCTTGACGCTGGACGTGCCGAGGTCGAGGCCGAGAAACATGGTTTTCTCCCGCAATATGCCCGCAATGTGAGCGGGCGTCGTCGCGGGCTCCTCCCCGCGCGCGCATATGATTTCAGCCGCGCGGTAAAATCAACCGGGCAATGGCGCTTTGGCCGCTACTTCACCACCAGCCTGCGCGGAACGTTGGCGAGGCACTCGACGCCGGTTTCGGTGATCAGGATCGACTCGGTGATTTCCATGCCCCAATCGGCCATCCACAACCCGGTCATGAAGTGGAAGGTCATGCCGGGTTGCAGTTCGCTTTTGTCGCCGGGGCGCAGAGACATGGTGCGCTCGCCCCAATCCGGCGGGTAGGACAGGCCGATGGGATAGCCGGTGCGGTTGTCCTTGACGATGCCGTACTTCTTCAAGACTGCAAAGAAGGCGTTGGCGATGTCCTCGCAGGCGTTTCCCGGTTTCGCGCCGGCAAGTCCCGCTTCCATGCCCTCCAGCACCGCCTTTTCAGCATCGAGGAAGGTCTGCGTCGGCTTGCCGAGGAATACGGTGCGCGACAGCGGACAGTGGTAGCGCTTGTAACAGCCGGCGATCTCGAAGAACGTGCCCTCGCCGCTTTTCATCGGCTTGTCGTCCCAGGTCAGGTGCGGCGCGGCAGCGTCGGATCCGGAGGGCAGCAGCGGAACGATAGCCGGATAGTCGCCGCCATGGGCGCCGACGCCGCGCGTGCCGGCGTCGTAGATCTCCGCCACCAGATCGCATTTGCGCAATCCCGGCTCCACCTTCTCGACGATGCGCGCATGCATCGCCTCGACGATGCTGGCAGCGATGCGCATGTAGTCGATTTCTTGGGCACTCTTCACCGCACGCTGCCAGTTCACCAGCGCTGTCGCGTCGCCGAAGAGGGCGTTCGGCAGGTTCTTCTGCAACGAGGCGAAGGCTGCGGCCGAGAACCAGTAATTGTCCATCTCCACGCCGATGCGCGTCTTGCCCCAGCCGCGCTCCGCGATCTTCGCCGAGAGGTAATCCATCGGGTGGCGCTCGGTCGACTGCACGTAGTGGTCCGGATAACCGATGATATTGTCCTCGGCCATGTACACGGTGCGCACCGCGCCATTGGCGTCCTGGCCGCGGCCGAACCACACCGGCTCGCCGTCCATCGCCACCAGCACCGCCTGGTGGACGTAGAACGACCAGCCGTCATAGCCGGTCAGCCACGCCATGTTGGACGGGTCGGAGACGATCAGCAGGTCGAAACCCGCACGCGCCATTGCGGCGCGGGTTTTCGTCAGCCGCGCTGCGTATTCGTCGCGGGTGAAGTTGAGGACGATATCGGGCATGGAAAGGCTCCGCTGCGGTGATTCCGGCGAAGCCTACAGCAGTTCGACCCAAATGGCAGGGGCTTGGGCGCGGCCCGCGACGCCCGGCGCCGCCTGTTACTGCACAAGCCCAAAAGAAACCGTGACACTGACGCTGTAGGCGTTCTCGCCGGCAGCAACCGGCACGGCCTCGGCTTGCGCAGCGGCCATGCGCGCCTGCATCATCGGCACCGGCTGCGGCTGGTACGACATCTCGGAGATCTCGACGATCTTGCCAAGGCCGATGCCGGCGGCATCGGTCAGGGTTTTGGCCTTTGCCAGCGCATCCTTCATCGCCGCCGCGCGGGCTTGCGTTATCGCTTCGGCCGGGTCGTCATTGGCAAAGCTGATGCCGCCGCCCTGGTTGACGCCGAGCGTCACGGCCCGGTCCAGCACCGCGCCAAGCTTGGAGAGATCGCGCACCCGCACCGAAAGGCTGTTCGACACCGCGTAGCCGACGATGCGTGGCGGCTCGCTGACGCCATCCTTTGTCTGCGGATAGACGTAGCGAGGCTCAATCGAGAAATTGGCGGTCTGCACGTCGCGCTCGGCGATCCCGGCCTCCTTCATTGCCGTCATCACCTCGGCCATGGCGCCATTGTTGGCGCTCAGCGCCTCGCGCGCCGTCTCGGCCTCGCGCAGCACCGAAAGCGACAGGATCGCCATGTCGGGCGCAAGCGCGGCCCGACCCTCGCCGGTAACGGTGATGCGCGGCCATGGCGATTCTGCCTCCGCCGCCATCGCCGGAGTCGCAGCAAGGCTTGCGGCAAGCGCGAGCGGGGCGAGCATAGTTGCCGCGAGCAAGGACGGGAATACAGGACGCATCGTCGTCTCCTTCAAAGGGCGCGTCGCGCCGCAATTGTCATGGCTCGCGCTCGCACCGAATGGTGGCCGCATTGTGATACAGTTGTCATCGCGCGCGCCGTCGCTATATCGCGGCGTCCACGCTACAATGAGCGCCATGCGTTTCCCAGCCTCCTTCCTCGACGAAATCCGCGACCGCGTGCCGATCTCAGACGTGATCGGCACGCGGGTGTCGTGGGACAAGCGCAAGACCAATGCGGCGCGCGGTGATTTTTGGGCTTGCTGCCCGTTCCACGGCGAGAAGACGCCAAGCTTCCATTGCGAGGACAAGAAGGGGCGCTACCACTGTTTCGGCTGCGGGGTGACAGGCGATCATTTCCGCTTTCTGACCGAGCTTGAAGGGCTGCAGTTTCCGGAAGCGGTGGAGCGCGTCGCCGGGATGGCCGGCGTGCCGATGCCCGAGCGCGATCCGGAAGCCGAAAAACGCGAGGAGCAGCGCGCGTCGCTCTACGACGTCATGGAACTGGCGGTGCGTTTCTTCGAGGCGCAGTTGCAGGCCGCCGCCGGGGCAAAGGCGCGCGCCTATCTGCGCGACCGCGGGCTGTCGTCCGCAACGATCCAGAAATTTCGCCTCGGCTATGCGCCCGACAGCCGCAACGCACTGAAGCAGCACCTTGCCGACAAGGGCGTGGCGCGCGAACAGATCGAGGCGTGTGGACTTGTCGTCTTCGGCGACGACATCCCGGTTTCTTACGACCGGTTCCGCGACCGGGTGATGTTCCCGATCGCGGACACAAGGGGCCGCACGGTTGCCTTCGGCGGAAGGGCGCTTTCGGCCGATGCGCCGGCGAAATACCTCAATTCGCCCGAAACCGAGTTGTTCCACAAGGGCGATCTCTTGTTCAACCATGCCCGCGCCCGCGAGGCGTTGCGCAAGGGCGGGCAGGCGGTCGCGGTCGAAGGCTACATGGACGTGATCGCGCTCGACCAGGCGGGCTTTGCCAACGCGGTCGCGCCGCTCGGCACGGCGCTGACCGAAAACCAGCTCGACCTGCTGTGGCGTATGGGCTCAGAA
>CALMYO010000070.1 GCA_937873685.1 uncultured Paracoccaceae bacterium | reverse complement strand
CGCCAGTGGCAGCAGCTGTTGCACGGCAACCGGTTGTCGCATTCCTACACCGAGGCGCTGCCGGATTTCGTCAAGCTTGCGGAAGCCTATGGCGGCCACGGCATCCGCTGCGAGAAGCCGGCGGAACTCGATGACAAGATTGCCGAGATGATCGAGGTGAGGAAGCCGGTGATCTTCGATTGCCGCGTCGCCAACCTCGCCAACTGCTTCCCGATGATCCCGTCCGGCAAGGCGCACAACGAGATGCTCCTGCCCGACGAGGCGACCGACGAGGCGGTGGCCAACGCCATCGGTGCGGAAGGGCGGCGGCTGGTTTGACACCGGGCGGCATGATAACCTTTCAGGGATCGTGCCCATGGAGGATGAGGTGAACGCGCGCGTAAGGATGTCAAACAAGGGGCAGATCGTTGTGCCTAAATCCATTCGCGATTCTCACGGCTGGGGTCCGGGCGATGAGTTTGAACTCATGCCTTCCGGCAGCGGCGTGACCTTGATGCCTGTTCGTGACGGCACACCTCTTTTTCCCAAAACGACCATCGAGGAGTTCCTGCGAAACCGGATCAGGATCGACCGGCCTTTTCCCGACGACGAGGAGATCGATCGGGCACTGCTGGGCGAAGCGGCAAGGCGGTTCCGTGAAGAACGCGGTTGATACGAACGTCTTGCTTCGGGCGCTGGTTGTCGATGACAGTGCACAATCGGCGCAAGCGATCGAAATCATACTTCAAACTGAAGTATTCGTAGCGACTACTGTTGTACTTGAGCTGGAGTGGATACTTCGTTCTGTCCTGAAGCTTGATCGGGAGCAGATAAATGCGATTCTCAGGCGACTGATGGGGCTTGAGAATGTGGAGTTCGAATCGGCATTCGTCGTCAGTAACGCAATCATGGCGCATGAAAGAGGGATGGACTTTGCCGATGCACTGCATCTTCATGCCACGAAAGCCGGATGCAGTTTTCTGACTTTTGATGTGAGGCTGTCGAAGAAGGCAAAACAGCTGGATTCGGCGCCAACGACCGTGCTTGTCAGTCTCGCATCAGGGGGCGCGCGATGACCGGCAGTTCGCACCAGAAAGCCTCGATCCTGTGACTTCTTCGTCGACCCGCCTTCCGCCTGGCCCGGCAGACTACGGCCTGCTGCTGCTCCTGGCCTTGATCTGGGGCGGCTCGTTCATGCTGATCAAGCTGGCGCTGCCCGGATTCGATCCCCTCGCGCTGACCACATTGCGGTTGTGGCTGGCGGCGGCGCTGCTTGGCGTCTTTGCAGTCCTTGCCGGCCAGGCAGGTCGCATCGTCCCGCGCGATTTCGCGCTCGTGGTGGTGGCTGGCGTGTTCGGCAACGCCCTGCCGTTCTTTCTCATTGCGTGGGGCGAGAAGACGGCCGGCGCCGGGCTTGCGGCCATTCTCATGGGGCTGATGCCGATTTCGACACTGGTGATCGCGCACTTCCTCACCAACGACGAACCGCTGACCGCGAGACGCCTGTCCGGCGTCCTCATCGGCTTTGCCGGTCTCGCGGTGTTGACCGGGCCGGCATTGCTGTCGCATCTCGGTGAGGGCATCGGCCAACTGGCGATCCTTGCCGCCGCCATCTCCTACGGCTTCAACGCGGTGATCACCCGCCGCATCCTGCATCTGCCGCGACTGCTGTTGGCGAGCCTCCTGCTGTTCGTCGGCGCAGTGCTGATAACGCCCGTCGCGCTCCTCGCAGGCGAGGTTCGCGAAAGCGCATCATGGACGCCTGTGGTCGCCCTGATGATCCTCGCCATCCTGCCGACCGGCCTTGCCTCGTTGCTGATGTTCAAGCTGATCGAGCGGCAGGGCGCCGGGTTCTTCGGCCAGGTCAACCTTCTCGTGCCCGTCGCAGGCGTCGGCTGGGCATTTCTCATTCTCGGCGAGGAGCCGCAACCGCGTGCCGTCGCCGCGCTGGCGCTGATCCTCATCGGCGTCGCCATTGCCCGGGGCAAGGCAACGCATAACGTCAATGCATCCATTCTGCCGTCAAAGGAAAGAAAACCATGAACGCACAGCTTCAACCCACCGGCTCCGCCTATTTCATCGCCAAGGAAACCGAGGCGCCGGAGAGCCATACGCTTTCGGTGCTGGTCGACAACGAGCCCGGCGTGCTGGCGCGCGTCATCGGCCTGTTTTCCGGCCGTGGCTACAACATCGAAAGCCTGACGGTCTCCGAAACCGAGCATGCCAAGCACCTGTCGCGCATCACCGTGGTGACGCGCGGCACGCCGCATGTGCTGGCGCAGATCCGCCACCAGCTCGAGCGCATCGTTCCCGTGCATCGTGTCGTCGACCTCACCGAGACCGCCCGCGAACGCGGCCACGACAAGCCGATCGAACGGGAACTTGCGCTGGTGAAGGTTGCCGGCAAGGGCGACGCCCGCGTCGAGGCGTTGCGCCTCGCCGATGCTTTCCGCGCCTCGGTGATCGACGCCAATGTCGAGCATTTCATCTTCGAGATCACCGGCCGCGTGTCGAAGATCGAGCAGTTCATCGCCATCATGGCCCCGCTCGGCCTGGTGGAGGTCTGCCGCACCGGCGTTGCCGCGATGAATCGCGGGGCGGAAGGCATGTGAGCCGCACGGCCCGCCTCGCCTTTCCGCTTCGCACCAGCCTGGAGACGTTGCCAGTTACCGTAGAGATTATCCGGCCACTGGAGCGCAAGGCGATCGTCATCGCCGCCACCATGACACTCGGCCTGATACCGCTCGCCGCGCTGGCGCTTGCATGGGCGGATGGTGAGATCCTGTCAGCCGCTTTCTTCTTTCTGCTCGCCTCGCTGCCGGCCTGGCCGGTGATGGCGATCTGGAAACGGGCGCGCATGGCGCTATCGATCACCTGGGAGGATGACGGCGTCAGCGTCGTCGACCGCCCCGGCGGTTCCGGGGGCCGCGGGGGGTTGCCCTAGGCGGTTTCGGGGGCCAGCGGCTGGCGCCCCGCCGCCCGGCCGCAAGCGCGCGGAAACCGCCGCATCGATGTCATCGAACTCGTCCACGACCTGCCCGAGCGCACGCTGCCGGTCACGGTGATCGACGCGACGCCGATAGGAAAGGCGCTTGCTGCGCTGGCGGCCGTTCGGTTGGGTGTCACGCTGATTGCTGTTCCCGACGAGCAGAAGGTCAACGCGTCCGATATACCGGGTTGAATCCCGGCGCGGGGCAGCGGTGCGAATGCCACAAACGCATTCCCTCAATCTTGTCACCGTGGCGCGAATGCGCTCGACCTTTCGCGTGAAACAGGTCAACAAGATTGACCTTTGTTTGCCGCTGCCGCCATGTCGTTGGAAACCCTCGCCGCTCTGGTCGTCTTTGCCTTCGTGACCTCGGTAACGCCGGGGCCGAACAATTTCATGCTGCTGGCGTCTGGCGTCAATTTCGGGTTCCGTCGCACCATTCCGCACATGACCGGCATCTTCGTCGGCTTCGTGGCCCTGTTGCTGGCGGTGGGGATGGGCCTTGGCGCCGTCCTGTTGGCGTATCCAGCCTTGGAAACGGCGCTGAAGCTCGCCGGCGGCGCATATCTGCTGTACCTCGCCTGGAAAATTGCCTCCAGCCGCTCGCTCGGCAAGGGCGGGCAGGCCGGCGCCCGGCCGTTGACCCTGTTGGAGGCGGCTGCCTTCCAATGGGTGAACCCGAAGGCCTGGGTCATGGCGGTCAGCGCCATGGCGCTCTACACGGACGCCGAGCGGCCATTGTTCTCGGTCGTGGTCGTCGCGGCAGTGTTCGGCCTGACCAACTATCCGTCGGTGTCAATCTGGACCGGTTTCGGTCAGGCGCTGCGCGGATTCCTGTCGGAACCGCGCCGCCTGAAAGCCTTCAACATCGCCATGGGCGCGCTGCTGGTTGCGACGCTGCCGTTGATGATCGCGGTTTGAGATCGGCCGGCAGTCTGGCGCCGCGCCCTTGAAACCGCGGTCAACCGTCGCCACGTTTTCGCCAGCAGAGAAAGGACGAGACCATGGCAAGCGGTCAGGCATTCGACGGTCGCATCTTCGATGACCTTGAGGACAATCGCGCGACATCGCACCGCGTCGACGATTGGTCGGCCTATGAGGGCGTACGCACGCGCCGTGTGCTGGCGTTCGTCCTGGACTATGCGCTGATCGCGTTTGCGGTCCTGGTTGCCTCCATCCCCGTCGCCATTTTCGGCGTGCTCACCTTCGGCCTTGGCTGGATGCTCTTCGGCATTCTCGTTCCGCTGGTGGCATTGACCTACGTCGCGGTCACGCTCGGCGGCCGCAATCAGGCCACGCCCGGCATGCGCATGATGGGCATCCGTCTTGTGCGCGAAGATGGCGGGCGCATCGACGCGATGTTGGCCGTGGTGCATTCGGTCATGTTCTGGGCCTTCAACACCGTGCTGACGCCTTTCATCCTGCTGGCTACGCTGGTGCTCGATCGCAAGAAGACGCTGCACGACTTGCTGCTCGGCACAGTGGTTGTGCGCAATCGCACCGACTGACGGGAACGAACTTTCCGGGTTTATCGTTCAATCGAAAATCCGGTTTCAGACTTCTCCCGCCAGCGGCAAAATAACCGTTTCCACCGTTGCGCGCCGGGCCGTATGATTCACCGGCGACGACGGGGACAGGCGATTGGACCAGCTTCACCTCTGGGGCACTTATGCGATCATCGCGGCGACCGTCGTGGCTTATGCCAGCGACCGCTGGCGCATGGAAATCGTTGCTTTGGCGAGCCTCGCCGCGCTCCTGGCGCTGTTTGAATTGTTGCCGTTTGCCCGCGGCGAGCGAACGCTCGGCGCCGAAGGCCTGATCGCCGGCTTTGCCAACCCGGCGCTGGCGACTGTCATTGCCCTGATGATCGTCGGTCAGGGTCTTTTCGCCACCGACGCGATGGACAAGCCGAGCCGCGCCATCGCCCGGCTTGGCGGCAAGTCCGCCCGCCGCGCCCTTCTGGTCATTCTGATCGCCGCCGGCGTGCTGAGCGCGGTGCTCAACAACACGCCGGTGGTGGTGATCTTCATCCCGATCCTCGCTGTACTCGCCGCACAGCGCAATTACCCGGCCGTGCGCGCCTTCATGCCATTGTCGTTTTTGACGATTCTTGGTGGCATGACCACACTGATCGGCTCGTCGACCAACCTGCTTGTCGCAGGCGTTGCGCATAATGCCGGCATCGAGATCGACTTCTTCGACATTACCGTCATGGGCTCGATCCTTGCCGTGACCGGCGCACTGTATGTGTTGTTCGTCATGCCGGCGATGCTCGACCGCGCAACCCCGGAACCGAAGCTGGAAACCGCGAAAGGCACGCAGTTCGTCGGCGAAATCCGGCTCGGCGCCGGCCATCCCCTGATTGGCGTGGTGTCGCGCGCCGGGTTCTTTCCCGAACTGAAGGAACTGGCGCCGCGCACGATCATCCGACGCGATGTCGAGATCAACCCGCCCTTCGAAGATACCGTTCTTTCGGAAGGCGACCGCCTCGTGGTCAACACCACGCGCAGCGCTCTCGCCAAGGCGCTGGCGCGCGGTTCTGCGGAGGTGGGCCAGCGTGCAGGCGCAAACGACGGCGATGCGACACCGCCGAAACCGGCGCAGACCAACTACCACCTCGCCGAAGCGGTGGTGGCGCCAGGCTCGCGCCATGCCGGCCGCACAGTGAAAAATGCCGGCATCGAGAGTTCGCACGGCGTCCAGGTGATCGGCGTACAGCGCAAGGCGCGCATGGGCCGCGCCGCGCTGTCGGAAATCAGGCTGGAGCCGGGCGATACGATCCTCGTCGGCGGCACCTATTCAGCCATCACCGCGTTGCGCTACAGCCACGACCTGCTTTTGCTCGAATGGTCGGCCGAGGCCGTGCCGCGCACCCGCAAGGCAGCAATCGCGTTTGTCATCTTTGCCGCCGTGGTAGCGGCCTCGGCGCTTTCGCTGATGCCGATCGTTGCGGCCGCGATCATTGGCGCGGTGGCTATGCTGCTGACCGGCTGCCTCACATTACCGGAGGCATTGCGGGCTTTCGACGGCCGCATCTACCTGATGGTCGGCGCGTCGATTGCGCTGGCCACTGCGCTCGAAGCGACGGGCGGCGCGCGCATGATCGCCGAGGGCGCGGTTGCCGCGTTTGCCGGTCAGTCGCCGGCCGTCGTGCTTTCGGTGCTGTTTGCGGTGATTGCGCTCACCACCAACGTGCTGTCCAACAACGCGGCAGCGGTGCTGTTTGCGCCGATCGCCATCAACGCCGCCGATGCGCTCGGCGCTCCGCGCGAGGCGTTTCTCGGCGCGGTGATCTTTGCCGCCAACGCGTCTTTCGCAACGCCGATTGCCTATCAGACCAATCTGCTGGTGATGGGGCCGGGGCATTATTCCTTTGCCGATTTCGTGCGTTGCGGCGCACCGCTCGTCGCAATAATCTGGTTGACGTTTTCGCTGATCGCGCCATGGTACTACGGATTGTGAGTCCGCTACCGAACCTGCGAGCCCGATGACGCATCATTCCCACACCGCGCCGCAGTTCTTTCTCACCTCGCCCGCGCCGTGCCCGTATCTGGAGGGGCAGTACGAGCGCAAGGTGTTCACGCACCTTGTCGGATCGAATGCGCCGATGATCAACGACATGCTCACCCAGGGCGGGTTCCGGCGCAGCCAGAACATCGCCTATCGCCCGGCCTGCGAAACCTGCAGGGCATGCGTATCGGTGCGCATCCTCGTCGACAGGTTCGAGCCGACGCGCAGTCAGAAGCGCGTGGCGAAACGCAACCTCGATCTCGTCGGCACGGAATACACCGCCGAGCCGTCGAGCGAGCAATATGCGCTGTTCCGCAAGTACATCGACACCCGTCACCAGCGCGGCGGCATGAGCGAGATGAGCATCCTCGATTATGCGATGATGGTGGAAGACAGCCATGTGAAGACCAAGGTGGTGGAATACCGCCGCCGCGGCCCCGACACCTTTCTCAACGGACGCGGCGTTGGCCCGTTGATTGCCGTCGCGCTGACCGACGTGATGGGCGACGGCCTGTCGATGGTTTACACCTTCTACGATCCCGATATCGCCGACCGGTCGCTCGGCACCTGGCTCATCCTTGACCATATCGCCCGCGCCCGCGCGCTCGGCCTTCCGCATGTCTATCTCGGCTACTGGGTCGCCGAATCGCCGAAGATGGCCTACAAGGCGAACTTCAGGCCGCAGGAGCATCTCACCATGCGCGGCTGGGAACGCAAGCAGGACTGACGCCGCGCTTGCACCCCTCTCCGACCCATCTGCGCGGCCTTGGGCTCGGCTTCGTCGGCGGCATGATGCTGACCTTCGACATTCCGGCGATACGCTTGGCCGGCGGCGACGTGTGGTCGCTTCTGCTGGTGCGCAGCTTTGCTTCCGTCGGCATGGCGCTGGTGATCTTCGGCATCTGGGGCCTGGTGTCGCGCAATGCGCCGCCGCTGCTGCCGGGCCGCGTCGGCCTCGTCGTCGCCGCGCTTTATGGTGCTGTCGGGCTGACGTTTCTGGTTTCGGTCCACACCACCACCACCGCCAATCTGGTGTTCATCCTCGCCTTCAACACCATGTTTGCCGCGTTGCTCGGCTGGCTGGTGCTTGGCGAAAGGCCGGCGGTGGCGACCTTCCTCGCCATGGCGGCGATGATCGCCGGCGTGGCGCTGATCGTTTCGGGAAGCCTGAAAAGCGGCAACTGGTTCGGCGACTTCATGGCGCTGCTCACCGCCTTCCTGATCGCCGCCGCCATCACCATCACCCGAAAATCCGGCAAGGACATGGGGCTGGCGCCGATGATCGGCGTCGCGCTGCCGGGCCTGCTGGCGCTGGTCATGGTGGCCGGCGGCGAAGGCATCCGGTTTGAGCAGCCGTGGTGGGCGCTGATCGACGGCGCGATCATCATGCCGGTGTCGATGTTCTGCCTAGCGGTTGCGCCGCGCCACATTTCCGGGCCGCAGGTGGCGATGTTCTATCTTTTGGAAACCGTGCTGACCCCGGTTTGGGTGTGGATGATCTTTGCCGAACGCCCCGACGACATGGCGCTTGCCGGCGGCGCGATCATCCTTGCCGCGCTCGCCGCCCATATCGGCTGGCAGGCGACGGCGCGCCGCCGCGCGATGCGCGCGCGCGTGCCGCGCCGACCGGCGTGAGGGGGGGGAGAACCATGCAGGTGCTCGTACTCGGTGGCAATGGATACATCGGTAGCGAAGTGATCCGACACCTTCTCGCAAACGGTTTTTCTGTTGTGGGGCTCGGACGCAATCTGGGAGCCGCGCGCAGTCGCATGCCCGAAGTACGGTGGATGGCGGTCGAATTGCAACGTCTGCGCACGTCGGCCGATTGGATGCCGGTGCTCGACGGGATTGGCGCAGTGGTCAATTGCGCCGGCGCGTTGCAGGACGGTTTGCGCGACGACCTTGCCGCAATCCAGCATCGTGCGATGGTGACGCTCTACGCCGCCGCCCGCGCTCTGCCGGCCGCGCCGCGCATCGTCCAGATCTCTGCCGACGCGGCCGGCCCGGCGGGCGACCTTCCGTTCCTGGCGACCAAGCGAACGGCCGACGACGCGCTGAAGCAAAGCGGCCTCGATCATGTCATCCTGCGCCCGGCGATCGTGATCGGCCGCAACGCCCATGGCGGGAGCGCATTGCTGCGCGCGCTGGCTTCATTCCCACTGGTCACGCCGTTGTTTGCGCCGCATTCAAGGATGCAGATCGTGGCGGTGGAAGATGATGCGGCGACGGGCCAGGTGGAGTCGTGCGGGTTGGTAGTTTCTAAAGCGTGATTTACCCTGGCGCAACATCTAGAAAAATTCTTAATTATAAAACTTTATTTTGAACATA
>CALMYO010000069.1 GCA_937873685.1 uncultured Paracoccaceae bacterium | reverse complement strand
CCACGCCGGCGGCAAGCGCGCCCATGATAAAGCGGCGGCGGTCGATGACGCCTTGCGTGAGCAGGCTCTGTTGCTTCTTCAGGTATGCGTCCTTCACGGATATTCCTCCTGTTGCGTGAACGGAACAAGGGCGCGCATGCGCACCTTGCAAGGTTGCGCCGGCGACTGGTCGCTGCCGCCAGATAACATGCGCCAGCCATCTCTCCCGCGGCCTTGGCGCATCCCGGTCAACTGTGTCGCGCGCTTCGGTCATTCAATGTCGCATTCGCGGCAATCCATGTCGCATCGAACTCAAGAGCGCGTTATTTTGCCGGGTCTCGTATCGTGCGCGAGGGGTTGGAGCGGCGAATGTCGACAAATGCCACCATGCGCGGGTTTGTCTGTGTCATGACGCAGCGCCGTGACGATACCATGACAGTGCAGGCGCGGTGGTGCAGGCGACGCCTCAGGCCGCGACGTATTCCACCACGCTCGTCGGGACCGGAATGTCCAGCCCGTCCTCGGTCAGGCCGTCGATGTGGAAGCGGATCGCCTCGCGGATGGCCGCTTCGGTGTCCTGAACCGTCGCGCCGGTCGCCACGCAACCTGGCAGGTCCGGCACATACGCCGACAACACCGCCCCTAGTCCGCCAAGCAAAGATATTTCACCCTACATGGCAAGATTTAATAGCGAGGCAACTGATATGTAAATTACTGCGATGAAAGATAAAATAATCACGAAAATGTGTTGCCGCAGAAAATCATCGCCTCCCTCTACGTGTCTGGCACCTACGTAGAAAAATACACGTAATAGGAAGGATGCTATAACCCCTGTATATATTACTATAGTAAAAAATACAGATGATAGAGCAAATGGCATAATTGGCAGTCTAATATCTTCATCGTATCTAAATTGCGGCCAAAGTAGCTTCCCCGAAAGTGATGGCTGAGGTACAATTAGGCCGTTACATTCTTTCAAATCGATTGCATCATTATTGTTCGGAACTCGCTTAAATTTTCCTTGGCAGTACGTCGAAAAATTATTGAAAAGTTCCAATACATTTCGCTGGTACATTACACTCCAGATAAATTTATTGTAATAGACAAACCTCGAATTTAAACTAATCGCTTCTTGAACGCTATTCTTTAATAGATATGTTTCGTCAAAATTCTGCCAGAATGATCGTATATACCACCACATTGGCGGTCGTTTAACATCAAATTTTACATCTAACGCGATGATCTCGCGGCCAAACATGCTGGCTTCGGCCGCAAGCACGCGAGCATGTATAACGCCATCTTCCTTTTCGAACACCGCAGCCAAGGAATCTGCTATTTTCTCAATTGGTAAACTAGGGCTTTGAAAATATACGAAAATACTATTGTAATACAGATCCTTTATAGCATCTTGAGATAATTGGAAGCCATCTTTGTATGGCAAAATTCCAACAGAAGTGACAGCATAAATCCAGCCATTTTCATCCATTGCGTCAGCTAGTCTATTGTTATCCTGCACCGAAGGAATGGCATCTGCCGAATCGTCATGCGGAATCCTCGGTAACGTCATCCTAACGACATCGCGCAAGTGAATAACTTGTTGGTTATCTCGGTTATCAAATACTAGTATAAGTCGTTGCTCTTCTTTATCGAACGTGAAATAAAATACCGCAATGACTACAAACGGAATTAGAAAAGAAACGAGTGAAAGAGATAAAATCAAATCACCAAAAGCGAGAAAAGATAGCTCCAATAAATTTTCAATATTTTGACTCAAGCGCAGAAATATCATCGTTTGATAAAAAGAAAATACATCGATAATGATAAGTGAAAAAAAGAATAAAGCCAAAGAAAAAATGTTATCATCTAGTAGCGTCGACAGTGATAGTAATATTTCTCTAAATTCGCTTTGATTAAGGAAGTATTGAAGGGAAAAGACAGCGGTCATTGAAATTAAGCAAAAAGTGAAAACTCGCCGATGAGCAGGTTTTTTGCCGTTAAAGGCGATAGCATGGCACATCATGTATATGTGTGCCATGTACGCGGATAATTTAAGTTGCGAAGTTCCGAAAAAATGCGATGCCAGACGTGCCTTGACATCTTTCTTGATTATCTTGTCAAGAAAGGCACCGAATGCCGGAAGGGAAATCAAACCGATCGAGCTGCCGACTGTGATAAGAAACTCTTTCATTTTTTGTGCGGCATCCCTCAACTACACCCGCTCGTGCTTCCACACGTGTCGCACTTCTCACACGTCCCATTCCGCACCATGGTGAAGTTCTGGCACTCGGCGCATATGTTGCCGGTGTAGCCCATGGCGAGCGCCTGGGCGCGGCGGTCGGCGGCGCGCTTCTTGTCGGCTTGCGCCGCATCGGCGGCCTGTGCGCGGGCTTCGGCGGCTTCGTCCGCCGCCTCGTCGGAGAACAGCGCGTCGGTCGCCTCCTGCTCCAGTTCGCGGGCGAATTCGCGCGCGCGTTCCTCGTAGTCGCGCTTGAAGGCCGTCGCCTCGGTGTTGCGCGAGAACGCCGCCGCCTCTTCCTGCAGCGCCAGCACGGTTGCGCCGGCGATGACCGAGGTCACCGTGGAGCCGCCGCGCGATGTCGCCGCGCCGGACGGGGCAGAGGCAACGGGCGCTTTCAGCGGGGCAGGGGAAGCGTGCCGGGGATCGCCGATGCGGTCGCCCGCGCCGGCGCCGCCCGCGCCCTTCGGCGTGTCGGAGCCGGTCACCACCTTCAGCGCCGCGCCGCGCGTCAGCCCCTTGGAGAAGGGCACGGTCTTGCCTTCCGAAATGCCCTTTCCGAGCGCGGTGTTGGAGAAATCCGACATGTCGACATGGGCGAGGTCGTGGCGGGACAGGTAGGACACCGCAAGTTCGCGGAACACGTAGTCGAGGATCGAGGTGGCGTTCTTGATCGCGTCGTTGCCCTGCACCATGCCGGCCGGCTCGAAGCGGGTGAAGGTGAAGGCCTCCACGAACTCCTCCAGCGGCACGCCGTATTGCAGGCCAAGCGAGATGGCGATGGCGAAGTTGTTCATCATCGCCCGGAAGGCCGCGCCCTCCTTGTGCATGTCGATGAAGATCTCGCCAAGTCGGCCGTCATCGAATTCGCCGGTGCGCAGGTAGACCTTGTGGCCGCCGATCACCGCCTTTTGGGTATAGCCCTTGCGGCGGTTCGGCAGCTTCTCGCGCAGCGACCGCACCTCGCGCTCGATCACCCGCTCGACGATCTTCTCGGTGATGATCGCCGCAGCTGCGGCACGCGGCATCGACGCCAGCGTCTCGACCGCGTCGTCCTCATCCTCCTCGTCGGCGATCAGCGCCGAGTTCAGCGGCTGCGACAGTTTTGAGCCGTCGCGATAGAGCGCGTTCGCCTTCAGCCCGAGCTTCCACGACAGCATGTAGGCGCTCTTGCAATCCTCCACCGTCGCGTCGTTCGGCATGTTGATGGTCTTGGAGATCGCACCCGAGATGAAGGGCTGCGCGGCCGCCATCATGCGGATGTGGCTCTCGGTGGAGAGGTAGCGCTTGCCGAGCTTGCCGCACGGGTTGGCGCAATCGAACACCGGATAATGCTCCTTCTTCAGGAACGGCGCGCCCTCAAGCGTCATCGCCCCGCAGATGTGGATGTTGGCAGCTTCGATGTCCTTCCTCGCATAACCCAGCGCCGGCAGCATCTCGAACGTCATGTCGTTCAGCTGCTCGTCGGTGAAGCCGAGCGCGGTGCGGCAGAAGTCCTCGCCGAGCGTCCACTTGTTGAAGGCGAACTTGATGTCGAAGGCGCTCTTCAGCGCCGCGTTCAGCGCGTCGATCTTCTCCGGCGTGAAGCCCTTGGCGAGCAGGCTGGCCGGGTTGACGGCCGGGGCCTGGTTCAGGTTGCCGTGGCCAACCGCATAGGCCTCCACTTCGGCGATCTGCGATTCGGAGTAACCGAGCGTGCGCAACGCTTCCGGCACCGCGCGGTTGATGATCTTGAAGTAGCCGCCGCCGGCAAGCTTCTTGAACTTCACCAGCGCGAAATCCGGCTCGATGCCGGTGGTGTCGCAATCCATCACGAGGCCGATCGTGCCGGTCGGCGCGATCACTGTTGCTTGTGCGTTGCGGTAGCCGTGCTTCTCGCCAAGCGCGATCGCACGGTCCCAGGCGGCGCGGGCATGGACGAGCAGGTCCTTCTGCCAAAGGTCGGCTTCGACGATCGGCACCGGATTGACGGACAGCCCCTCATAGCCGGTCGCCTCGCCACGGGCGGCGCGGCGGTGGTTGCGCATCACGCGCAGCATGGAGTCGGCGTTGCGCTTGTAGTCCGGGAACGCGCCGAGTTCAGCGGCCATCTCGGCGGAGGTGGCGTAGGACACGCCGGTCATCAGTGCGGTCAGCGTGGCGCAGAGCGCGCGGCCGGCGTCCGAATCGTAGGGGACGCCTGAGGTCATCAGCAGCCCGCCGATATTGGCATAGCCGAGGCCGAGCGTGCGGTACTTGTAGGAGAGTTCGGCGATCTGGCGCGACGGGAACTGCGCCATCATAACCGAGATTTCCAGCACGACCGTCCACAGGCGGACGGTATGCTCGTAGGCAGTGATGTCGATCGTGCCGTCGGCGTTGCGGTAGGGCAGCAGGTTGATGGAGGCGAGATTGCAGGCCGTGTCGTCGAGGAACATGTATTCCGAGCACGGGTTCGACGCGTTGATGCGCCCTGCCGCGGGGCAGGTGTGCCAGTCGTTCATCGTCGAATTGAAATGCAGGCCGGGATCGGCCGAGGCCCAGGCGGCGTGGCCGATCTTCTCCCACAAATCGCGCGCCTTCAGCGTCTTCACCGCGCGGCCGTCCTTGCGGGCGGTCAGTTTCCACTCGCCGTCTTCCTCGACGGCGCGCAGGAAATCGTCGCGCAGGCTGACAGAGTTGTTGGAGTTCTGGCCGGAAACCGTGAGATAGGCTTCCGAATCCCAGTCGGTGTCGTAGGTCTTGAACTCGATTGCGGTGTAGCCCTGGCGCGCGAACTGGATCACACGCTTGATGTAGTTCTCCGGCACCTGCGCTTTCTTGGCCTCGCGGATAGCCCGCTTCAGCGCGGTGTTGATGGCCGGATCGAAGCAATCGTCGTCATGGCCGGCGCAGTTGACGCAGGCCTTCATGATCGCCGTCATGTGCTGCTTGACGATCCTGGAGCCGGTCACCAGGGCTGCGACCTTCTGCTCTTCGTTCACCTTCCAGTCGATGTATTGCTCGATGTCGGGATGGTCGATGTCGACCACCACCATCTTGGCGGCGCGACGCGTGGTGCCGCCGCTCTTGATCGCGCCGGCGGCGCGGTCGCCGATCTTGAGGAAGCTCATCAGGCCGGACGACTTGCCGCCGCCGGAGAGCTTTTCGCCCTCGCCGCGCAGCGCTGAGAAATTGGAGCCGGTGCCCGAGCCGTACTTGAACAGCCGCGCCTCGCGCACCCACAGATCCATGATGCCGCCGTCGTTGACGAGGTCGTCGGCGACCGACTGGATGAAGCAGGCATGCGGCTGGGGATGCTCATAGGCGGATTTCGACGCCGTCAGCTTCTTCGTGAACGGGTCGACGTAGAAATGGCCCTGGCCAGGGCCGTCTATGCCATAGGCCCAGTGCAGGCCGGTGTTGAACCATTGCGGCGAATTGGGCGCGACACGCTGGGCGGCGAGCATGAAGCAGAGTTCGTCCATGAAGGCGCGGGCATCATCTTCCGAATCGAAATAGCCGCCCTTCCACCCCCAGTACGTCCAGGTCCCGGCAAGGCGCGTGAACACCTGGCGCGCATCGGTTTCCGAACCGGTGCGCTCGTCCTCGGGCAATTCGGCCAGTGCCTTCTCGTCGGCGACCGAGCGCCACAGGAAGGAGGGGACGTCGTTCTCTTCCACCTTCTTCAGGCGCGCCGGCACGCCGGCCTTGCGGAAGTACTTCTGGGCAAGGATGTCGGCTGCGACCTGGGAAAACTGCGCCGGCACGTCGATATCGGCAAGGCGAAAGACGATCGAGCCGTCCGGATTGCGGATTTCGCTCGTCGCCTTGCGAAACGCGATCCCCGCATAGGCCGATTCGCCGTTCTTCGTGAAATGCCGTGCGATTTTCATCAGTCTGTCCTTCCCATGACCGCGACGCCCTTGCTCGCGGCACAATTCCCCGTTTCGTCGGAACGCTGCTGTTCCGCCCGCACAAAAAAACCCAGCCTTGCGCACTGTGTGCGCCGCTTGCTCCAGCGATCTGTTATTCGCCCCACATATGGGTTACTCCCGAAGGGCAACCCACCTTATATGGTGTCAAGCCTGCGATCAAACACTAAATATAGTGTTAACGCAGTTACGCACAAACCCGACACCGACCCCCAGCACTCACACCACGCACATGCCTGCGAAGCCGGAACGCCCGGCGTGACACTCGCCAACTCTTGGAAAACTCCTCGCCATGCATGATCGGATACGAAAACTGCGGGCGGGTTTGACACTCGAAATGTCAATAGATGCGACTCGCGTGCGCTGGTCAAGCACTGGTTTGCGGTAGCGCAAAATTCGCTAGATGTTGTGGGCAAAGGGCAGGGGCAGTGTGAATTGCGTGGAAAACCGTCACGTTTCGACCATTTGTTCGCGGGCTGAATTCCGCCTCGCACACGGGATCGAAGTACCTCCTTCCGGACGAAGGACGTCAATGTCGAAACGCAAACGGCTGAAAATGCGGGACGTTTGCCAACCGGTGTTCAGGGCCTAGAAAACGGGCCGGTGGAACACGGTGAGCGGACGCAACTGCGCGACCGTCTCGGCGTCGACATCGAGCATCTCGGCGATCCTGCTGATCAGCGATTCCTCGAGTTCGTGAATCTCGCCATCTGCTGCGGCCATGCGCCAGAAGTTGCGCACCAACTCCAGCCTTTCATTCTCATCGAAACGGGCGACGATGTGGCGTATCGGGTTGAGTTCCAGGCCGCCGTAGCGAAGAGCGCGCCCAACTGATTCGATGGCGCGATCGCACTCGTCGGGCGAAAGATCGAATTGCGCGGAAAGGCACTCGCCCAGGAATTCGACTTCTGCCGGCCTGATCCGCCCGTCGGCCACCATGACCTGATAGAGAATCAACGCCACCGCTTCGCGGCCGGTCTCATTATCGTGCGACGGCAATGCGCGCCCCATCATGCAGAATTCGAAGGGTGGGGGAGGCCCTCAAAGGACCACGCGAAAGGACCTCCCCCTATCGGGCCTGGCGAACTGTCTACCCCGGCAGCCGCCTTGCCCGAAAAACTCTCGTTCACCTGTTACCTTACGTTAGCGTGAACTTGAAGTCTCCGCTAACATCATTCATAATGTGAGTGAAACAGATAATACTCATCTTTGAGATTGAGTTTTCTCAAGCAATCAGGGGTCGCTTTGACATGAAGGGAGAATGCAATGGATGTCGTCGTTGCGCGGACATTTCTGGAGATCGTCCAGACGGGATCGTTTTTTGCCGCGGCCGAGCGTTTGCTGGTTACGCAGTCCGCTGTTAGCCTGCGCGTCAAGAAGCTCGAGGAGGCGCTTGGCCGCTCGCTGTTCGTGCGCTCCAAGGCCGGTGTCGCGTTGACCGCCGCAGGGCGCCAATTCGAGCGCCACGCGCGCGCGATGATCAACATCTGGGAGGACGCGCAATTCCAGATCAAGGTGCCGGAGGGCACAATCGATACCGTGATGATCGGTTGCCAGAATGCGATCTGGCCGCGGGTCGGCGCCGACTGGTTGACGATGATGGAGTTCCGTATGCCGGAAGTCGCCATCCACATCCGGCTCGGCCAGCCGGAACAGCTGATGCATCAACTGCATCTCGGCCATGTCGACATAGCGATCCTTTACCGGCCGGAACTGCGGCCGGGATTGCGCGTGCGCCAGATCATGGCGGATCGCCTTCTGCTTGTCGCCTCGCACCCCGATTACCCGCCAGACCTCGACCACCGATATGTCTATGTCGACTGGGGGCCGGAATTTGCCGTAGCGCATCGCCTCCAGCATCAGGATTTCCGCGGTTCAAGGGTGACCGCCTCGATCGGCGCCGACGCCCTGATGCTGGTCCTGAACCGCGACCGGGCGGCTTATCTGCCCGAAAGCGTGGTGCGCCGGCACTTGGAAAGCGGGGTTGTCCACCGGGTCAAAGGCGTGCCGGCAGAGCCGTTTCCCGCCTATGTGGCATGGGAAGACGGCGAGCTCTCGGATGCACTTGAGGAATCGCTGTTGTGTCTCGAAGTGGTGGCGACAGAAATGCTGAACTGATCGGAGCGCTCACATCCCGGGGGAAAAGCGCATCATGAGTTCGGACAATTGCGGCTCGTCAACGAGCCGCGCCGCCTCGACGCGATCTATCCATGCCCGCTTGCGGGCGCCGCGCTCGGGAAAGTTCTCGCGGACCTGTCTCACATGCAACGGAAAAACGTCGACCGAACAGGGAATTGCACCGCCGTCGCACTGGATTTTCCGGTAGTCGAAACTGCCTATCGCCTTGGACGCCGGCCCGACAATGCCCGCCTCTTCCCAGGCTTCCGCTTGTGCGGATTGCCGCCGGGACTTTCCCTTCTGCGGCCACCCTTTCGGCACGATCCACCGGCCCGTGTAGAGACTGGTGATCAGAAGGTACTCCACTGTCCCGTCGCGCTTGCGCCAGGGCAGGGCAGCTACCTGGCGCGCCTTGCCGCTTTCGTCGCGATCTCCGATGTCCGCAGCCATGTCTTCCGATTGGGTCAATTCCATCGACCGCACCTGTGTCTGGCTTCAAATTGCCCCGTGATTCGCCTGCGGCAACCATACGTCCAACCACTCGCCATTGAAATCGGCGTAGCGGCGCATTCCTCAGTTGGCTTCGTTGGTCGCCGCTTGGGTGGAGACAACTTCGACTTCGACGTCCTCTCCCGATTTCACTGAAAAATCCCGCTGGAAGATGCGTTCCTTATGCCTGGCGATTGCGGTGTAGTCCCCGGCGGCCAGAACCTGCGTGGCGTAGGCGCCGACCGATTCGCGCCCCCCCTCGCCAGAGGCGGTCAGGATCGACCACGCCGTATCGGCAATCGCCTCTCCCCCTTCCTGACGCACGAGCTTGATGTTCACCAGCGCGGCATTGTGCTCCAGAGTTGCTTCAGTGAGCTTGCCGGCTTCCACCCTGATATCGCCGCGAACGATCGCGTTTGTGGAGCCGTAGTTCGATACGACGTGGTACATGCCGGCATTCAGCCGCACGACGGCGCCCGGCCTAACATTCGGCAGGATCAGCGGCTTTTCGCCGTCCTCGTCCTCTTCGCCGGCATGAATCGCAAAGCGGAGCTTCTTGGGAGGGATCTTTGCGTTCCCTTCCAGCACTGCATTCAACTTCAGGCCGCCGGCATCGAGCACCAGCGTTTCGTTGCGCGCATTGCGCGCCATCGTGATGCGCTTGGTGGCGCCGGCGCGTCCGAAGGCGGCATGAACAAGGTAGCTGCCGGGCGCAAGCCGGAATTCGGTTTCGCCGCCTGTTGCGGTCGCAACCAGCGCCAGCTTGCCATCCGCTCCGGGCTCAGGTTCGAACACGCGCCACACCAGGCCGCGCGGAATCGATTCGCTGTCTTCGGTGAGTTTTGCCGCAAGTCGCAACATCTCGCCGAACTTAGGCGCCAATGCCGATCCGGCGCCCGGCTGGCGCGCAAAGGATTCGGCTGGCGATTCGGGAAGGCTTTCCCGTAAAAGCGGATTCGTTTCACTGGTCTGTGCGCTTGCGGGCGTCCCGGTGATGGACAAGACGGAAGCGAGAAGGATCGCGATTGCGCGAAGGCTTGACAGGGCCATGGGCGGACTGGTCACTCTGCGGACTGGCGAACAGTGTTCGGGTTCACCCCATCAAACCCAGCCTGCGGGCAATTTCAAGGCAAGGAAGGCCAACCATTTTCATGGACAATCCCGTTTTAAACCATTTGCTGACGCGACAATCGGCGCCGATTACCACATTCGGCGGAGAAGCGCCGCCGCAGGCCGATATCGACCTGATGCTGACGGCGGCTGCGCGCGTACCCGACCACGGACGTCTCGTTCCGTGGCGTTTCATCGTCTATCGCGGCGAATCGCGCAACACAATCGGCGAGAAACTCGCAATGCTGGCGCTGAAGCGCGACCCGTCGATGCCGCAAGGCGCGGTCGAGAAGGAAAAGGCCCGCTTCAACCGCGCGCCGCTGGTGATCGGCGTGATTTTCGTCCCCGTGACGCATGAACGCATTCCCGAGTGGGAGCAGCAACTTTCCGCCGGGGCGGCTGCGATGAACCTTGTCCATGCCGCAACCGCGCTCGGCTACAGCGCGCACTGGCTCACCAACTGGTTTTCCTTCGACGAAGAGGGCAGGGCGCTGCTCGGTCTGAAACCGCAGGAACGCGTCGCCGGCTTCATCCATGTCGGTCACTCGCCGGCCAAGGTTCCGGAACGGCCGCGCCCGCAACTGGCCGACATCGTCAGCGAATATTCCGGCCCGGCGGAGTAGGGCGATGTTCTACGAACCCGGGAAAGGCCATGGCCTGCCGCACGATCCCTTCAAGGCCATCGTTGCGCCGCGCCCTATCGGCTGGATCGCCACCGTCTCGCCCGAGGGCAAGCCGAATCTCGCGCCATATTCCTTCTTCAACGCGGTTTGCGGCAACCCGCCAATGGTGATGTTCTCTTCCGAAGGACGCAAGGACACCGTTACGAACTGCGAGATGACTGGCGAGTTCACCTGCAGCCATGTCGATGAATCGTTGGCCCTGGCGATGAACGCCACCGCCATCGATTCGCCCTTCGGTATCGATGAGTTCGGCCTTGCCGCGCTGGCCGCCGCGCCGAGCCGTCTGGTGAAGCCGCCGCACGTGCAGGGCGCCTCCGCTGTGCTGGAGTGTGTCGTGACCGAGATCATGAGCCCGAAAACACGCAGCGGAGGGCCGGCGGGATCGATCATGGTGATCGGCGAGGTCGTCGGCGTCCATCTTGACGAACGCTTTCTCAAGGACGGGTTGTTCGACCTTGCGCATGTGCGCCCGGTCGCGCGCCTCGGCTACATGGATTACACGACGGTCTCCCAAGTGTGGCCGATGCGCCGCCCGCGCTGGAAGGACCGGGCGGGGTAATGCGATCCATCGTTGCGTGAAGGGAATCAGTTCTGGTGCGCCATCGCAGCTTGACGACGTTCACGTCTGCGCGACCAAATCTCGGTATCCCCGTAGTGGTGAACAGGCCTCTCCCGCAGAAGCCATACGAAACAGCGTAACGTGTGGCATGCCAACCTTGCACGTTCATGCTCTTGATTCCGACGATCGTCGCACTCCGTTGCCCGCCCCGTAACGCATCGCTGGAGCCTGACGCCGCCTTGAACACCCTTCTGATTCTCCTTGCAATTCCGCTCATTCTGGTTGCCTTCTCGTTGTGGCGGGCAAGGACCATTGCCCGTCGTCATCCGCCGGTTGGCGAATTCGTCGATGCGGACAGGGCGAGGCTGCACATTGTGCGCCGTCCATTGAAGACGGCAGGCACAAAGCCGCCGGTAGTTTTCCTGCACGGGGCGAGCGGCAACCTGCGCGACCAGATGATTCCATTTGCCGATCATGTTGCCGGTCGGTTTGACGCCCTCTTCATCGACCGGCCGGGCCATGGCTGGTCGTCGCGCGGCGGTCGCGAGAACGACACGCCTTTCGGGCAGGCGCAAACCATCAAGGCCGGTCTGGATGCGCTAGGGATCGAAATGGCATTCATCAGCGGCCATTCCTTCGGTGCGGCGGTCGCGCTCGCTTTTGCCTTGCGCTTTCCGCAGCGCACCGCCGGGATTTTGCTGCTTTCGCCGGTCTCGCACCCGTGGCCGGGAGGCATTGAGTGGCACTACCGTGTCGCGGCTACCCCAATTGTTGGCGCGCTGTTCGCCTGGACCCTGACCATCCCGGCCGGACTGGCGCGCATTCGCTCCGCATCGGCCTGCGTGTTTACGCCCAACCGCATGCCCGATGACTATGTGGATTCTGCCGGTATCCCCCTGATTTTACGGCCGAAGGCCTTCTGCGACAATGCGCGCGACATTTCCAACCTGTTCGATTTCGTGACGCAGGCTTCTGCGCGCTACCACGAGATCGCCACGCCTACGGTAATCGTCACAGGTGACCGGGATACGATCGTTTGGCCGAAACTGCACGCGCTTGGCCTGAAACGATCGATCGCAAACGCCGAACTGGTCTGGGTAAGGAATCTCGGGCACAAGCCCGACTACGCAGCAACGGATTTATGCATCGCGGCACTGGAAAAACTGGCAGGCGAGGAGCGTGACCTGCAGGCTCTGGCGCGCGCAGTGGAGCGGCGGCTTGCGGCTGATTCCCATGGCCGCCTCGACCGGTGTCTCGACAATGGCGATGCTGCCGCGGAGGCGGAGGCCCTTGGGCGTCAGACGTGATAGCGCCGTCTCACAGCCTTGGCCTTGTGCGCAATCGCCTCAGATCCCCGTCAGCCCGTCAGAGCCGATATAGGCGATGCGCAACATGTTGGTGGAGCCCGGCGTGCGCAGTGGCACGCCGGCGGTGATGATAATGCGGTCGCCGGGGCGGCCGAATTCCTCGCGAAAGGCGATGCGGCAGGCGCGGTCGACCATGTCGTCGAGGTCACGGGCGTCTTCTGTCACCACGCAGTGCATGCCCCACACCAGCGCCAGCTTGCGCGCTGTCTCGATCACCGGAGACAGCGCGATGATCGGCACCGCCGGGCGTTCGCGCGCGGCGCGCAAGCCGGTGGTGCCGGACGCGGTGTAGGTGACGATCGCCGACAGCTTCAGCGTTTCGGCAATCTGGCGCGAGGCGAGCGAGATGGCGTCGGCGCCGGTCGGTTCCGGTTCGGAACGCTGGCCGTTGATGATCGCCGGATAGGTCGGATCCTTTTCCACCCGCTCGGCGATGCGGTTCATGGTCGCAACAGCCTCGACCGGGTATTCTCCAGCTGCCGATTCGGCCGACAGCATGATCGCATCCGCGCCTTCGAACACCGCCGTTGCCACGTCCGACACCTCGGCGCGTGTCGGCACCGGGGCGGCAATCATCGATTCCAGCATCTGCGTCGCCACGACCACCGGCTTGCCAGCCTTGCGGGCGGCGCGCGTGATCTGCTTCTGAATGCCGGGCACCGCCTCCAGCGGCATCTCCACGCCGAGATCGCCGCGCGCCACCATCAAGGCGTCGGACAGTTCAATGATCTCGGCAAGACGTTGCACGGCCTGCGGCTTCTCGATCTTCGACAGCAGTCCGGCGCGGCCGCGCGCGATCTTGCGCACTTCCGCAAGATCCTCCGGGCGCTGGATGAAGGAAAGCGCGATCCAGTCGACCCTGGCCTCAAGGATTGCCTCGAGATCGGCGCGATCTTTTTCGGTCAGTGCGCCGGTCGCCAGGGTTGAATCCGGCAGGCTGACGCCCTTCTTGTTGGAAATCTTCGTGCCCGAGACCACCCTCGTCAGGATCGAGCGTCCGTCGCAACGCTCGGCGACCAGCTGCAGCCGGCCGTCGTCAATCAGCAAGCGGTGTCCCGGTTCCACCGCTTCGAGTATCTCCGGATGCGGGAGGTGAACGCGGGTTTCGTCTCCTGGCGCCGGGTTGTCGTCGAGCGTGAAATGGGTTCCGGGATGCAGCGTCGCCGCACCTTCGACAAATGTGCCGACACGCAGCTTCGGTCCCTGGAGGTCGCCTAGAATGCCGATCGGCCGGCCGACCTGGTTTTCCACATTGCGGATGCGTTGCACCAGTGTGCGCATCAGGTCATGGCTGGAGTGGCTCATGTTGATGCGGAACACATCCGCGCCGGCTTCCCACAGCTTGCGGATCATGTCCTCATCGGAAGAAGCCGGGCCGAGCGTGGCGAGGATCTTGACCCTGCGGCTGCGTTTCACTGTTTATCTCCCTGTGATCGCAGGCGTCCCGGCTTCGGTGTCGCTTGTCAGCTGCACCATCCAGCTTGCCTGGTTTCCGGTATCGTACTCACGGAAACCGGCGCGCTGGTAACCGCGCTTGAAGCAATCCTCTATGCCGTTAATCTTGAATTCGGTTTCGGCCACGCACATGCGGATCGGACCTTCCCAGCGCCCGCCGCGCGCGGCATCTTCTGCATAGAGATAGTAATAGCGCGATGACAGCGCGCCCGAAATCAGCGTCTTACATGCCGCGGGTTCGATCCGCCACCACCCCTCGGTGATCCAGCCGGCCTGGGCACGATAGCCGATGGCCACGCCAACCAGTTCGCTGGTGGAATTGCAGACCCTGAAATCTGCCCATGCCCTCGGGGTCGACGCCAGCAGCGCTAGGGCGAACGCGAAGGGAAACACCAGGTTCGATATCGGGCGCCGGACAATCCGGACGCGAAATCTAGGCATGCTCTGGCCTTTCGAGCGACGCGCTCGTCTACCTGAGCATGACCTTTGTTACAACAGGACCGCTTCTGTCAACGGCGCGACGCAGCCGTCCACGGCGCTTTGGATGAGACTCTAGCGTTGCACGCCGCTTGACGGGGCGATCCGCGACGCCGATATGCAATCCCTGTGAGTGAGGCCACATACCAGGGAGGCGGAAATGACCGAACTGACGCCTGAACAACGGCAGAAATACGAGGCTGCGGCATTCCGCACGCTTGTGGAACACCTGCAAAAGCGTAGCGACGCGCAAAATATCGACCTGATGAATCTCGCCGGTTTCTGCCGCAACTGTCTGTCGAACTGGTATCGCGACGCCGCGCAAGAAGACGGCGTCACGCTGTCCAGGGACGAATCGCGCAAGATCGTCTACGGCATGCCCTATGAGGAGTGGCGCGCCCTCCACCAGACCGAAGCCAGTGCCGAAAAGCGCGCCGCCTTTGAAGCCAACAAGCCACCGCATTGAGGCCGCCGTTGCGATGGCGGCGTCCGGGGCGCGCATTGCAGCTTGACCTCGACATTTCGGTAGGGCATCGCCGCCAGTCTGAATCAATCAAGCCCGCGCAGCGCAGGCGCGAGACCGGAGATCGATATGTCGGATGATGTGACCAGCTTCGCCAAGGAGCATCTCAAGGCCTTCGTGGAGCGCATAGAGCGCCTGGAGGAGGAGAAACAGGGCATCGCCGACGACATCAAGGACGTCTATGCCGAGGCCAAGGCGAATGGTTTCGACACGAAAATCCTGCGCAAGGTGGTGTCGATACGCAAGCAGGACGCCAATGAGCGGCTTGAGCAGGAAGCGGTGCTCGACCTGTATCTGCAAGCGCTCGGAATGGCAATGGCGCCGACCGAGGAATAGGCGGGTCGATGCCGGCGAAGGGCAATCGCCACCGCGTCGCGGGTTCTAATGCTATGTATGCCGCCGCTGCGACGCCGCGCACGACACGCAACGGCGCCAATCGCCCTTGTCGCGGGATTGCGAGCAGACTTGGGTCCGCAACGCGTGTTCAGACAATCCGAACGAGGAGATAGGCCATGTCCTTCAATCGATCCGTGAAGATCGCCCCGTCGATCCTTTCGGCCGATTTCGCCGATTTTGGCCGCGAGATCCGCGCGGTGGAGGATCAGGGCGCCGATTGGGTGCATGTCGACGTGATGGACGGGCACTTCGTGCCGAACCTCACCTTCGGCCCGCCGGCGGTAAAGGCGTTCCGCCGTCACGTGAAGACCGTGATGGACGTGCATCTGATGATCTCGCCGGTCGATCCCTGTATCGACGCCTATGCCGAGGCCGGCGCCGATGTGCTGACCGCCCATGTGGAGGCGGGACCGCACATCCACCGCACGCTGCAGGCGATCCACGCTGCGGGTATGAAGGCAGGCGTGGCGCTGAACCCGGGCACGCCGGCCGAAGCGGTGGAAAACCTGGTCGATCTTGCCGATCTCGTTCTGGTGATGACCGTCAATCCGGGCTTCGGCGGCCAGAAATTCATCGACATGACGGGAAAGATCGCCCGGATCCGCGCCATGATCGGCGACAGGCCTGTGCACATCCAGGTCGATGGCGGCATCGATCCCGTAACCGCGCCGCTTGTCGCCGCCGCCGGCGCAGATGTGCTGGTGGCGGGTTCCGCCGTGTTCCGCGGCGGTTCGGTGGAAAAGGCCGGCGTTTACGGCGAGAACATCCGCGCCATCCGCGCGGCGGCTGAAGGGGAGCGGATAGCGGCCTG
>CALMYO010000068.1 GCA_937873685.1 uncultured Paracoccaceae bacterium | reverse complement strand
CGAAGAAGTCCAACCCGCTCTTCCTGCTCGACGAGATCGACAAGATGGGCATGGATTTCCGCGGCGACCCGTCTTCGGCCCTGCTCGAGGTTCTCGATCCGGAGCAGAACTCCAGCTTCATGGATCACTACCTTGAAGTGGAGTACGACCTGTCGAACGTGATGTTCATCACCACGGCCAACACACTGAACATTCCCCCGGCGCTGATGGACCGCATGGAGATCATTCGCATCGCCGGCTACACCGAGGACGAAAAGGTCGAGATCGCGCGCCGGCACCTGTTGCCGAAGGCGATCCGCGACCATGCGCTGCAGGAAAAGGAATTCTCCGTTTCCGAGGAAGCGCTGCGCCGCATCGTGCAGACCTACACGCGTGAGGCCGGCGTGCGCAATTTCGAGCGCGAACTGAAGACGCTTGCCCGCAAGGCGGTGACCGAGATCCTGAAGTCCAAGGGCGCGGTGACGAAAATCGCCGTGACGCCGGACAATCTCGGCGATTTCCTCGGCGTGCCGCGCTACCGCTTTGGTCAGGCGGAAGGCGAGGATCAGGTCGGTGTTGTCACCGGGCTTGCCTGGACCGAGGTCGGCGGCGAATTGCTGACGATCGAGGGCGTCATGATGCCCGGCAAGGGCAAGATGACGGTCACCGGCAACCTGCGGGACGTGATGAAGGAATCGATTTCGGCCGCCGCATCCTATGTGCGCAGCCGGGCCATCGATTTCGGCATCGAGCCGCCACTGTTCGACAAGCGCGACATCCACGTCCACGTGCCGGAAGGCGCAACCCCGAAGGACGGCCCTTCTGCCGGCATCGCCATGGCGACCGCTATCGTTTCCATCCTCACCGCCATCCCGGTGCGCAAGGATGTGGCAATGACGGGCGAGATCACGTTGCGCGGGCGCGTCCTGCCGATCGGCGGCCTGAAGGAGAAGCTGCTCGCTGCGCTGCGCGGCGGCATCAAGAAGGTGCTGATCCCCGAGGAGAACGCCAAGGATCTGGCCGATATCCCGGACAATGTGAAGAATGGCCTGGAAATCGTGCCCGTCAGCCGCATGGGCGAGGTGCTTGGCCACGCCCTCGACCGGATGCCGGAGCCGATCGAATGGGAAGAAAAGGTGGAAAACGCCGCTCCCGTCGCCCAGGCCGAGGATTTCGGCGGCGCCGTGGCGCACTGAGTATCCCGTCAAGCGGGTTGCAAACGCCGCCTTCGGGCGGCGTTTCGCGTATCGGTGCGTTTTTGGCGTTTTGTCCGCATGTGCGGGTTGCGCTAAGCTAATCGGTGATTAAGGTCCGAATCGCTTCGGTGGTATCGGATCTGCCGAATTCATTTGGGGAAAGGACTGAACATGAACAAGAACGAGCTGGTTGCCGCGGTTTCCGAAGGGGCGGGGCTCTCCAAGGGCGACGCTGCAAAGGCGGTGGACGCGGTGTTCGACGCCATCACTTCCGCTCTCAAGGCAGGTGGCGACGTGCGGCTGGTCGGATTTGGCAACTTCTCGGTGTCGCATCGCGCCGCCAAGGTCGGCCGCAACCCGCTCAACGGCAAGCCTGTGGACATTGCCGCCAAGAACGTCGCCAAGTTCACGCCCGGCAAGGGCTTGAAAGACGCCATCAACTGATCGGCCCGGCCGGTCGTCCGACTGCATCGCCTGCTACCCTGGTGTTGTGTTCGCGATGCTTAATCCGGCGAGGAAGTTTCCGGTCTGTCGGATTGAACGCCATACCCGTGAGCAACGGCGTCGCCACACATTGCGGCGCCGTTTCTTTTCCTAACGTAAAGCTTGCGGCACTCTCGTCCGGTTGCGCCGGCTTTACGGCGAATTTGGATCTCTAAAGGTTTGGCTGGTGGGCGGTGAGAGACTCGAACTCCCGACATCCTCGGTGTAAACGAGGCGCTCTACCAACTGAGCTAACCGCCCGCGCCTGCATAGCCAGCTGTGTTCCGTGTAGGGGTGTTTGCGTTTGCGCGCAAGGGCGGCGGCTCGTCGCGGGCGTCGCGGCGTCGCAATGAAAGCGCGCCCGCGCGTCGGGATCCGGGATGCACGCCCGCCCGCCGGAACTTGGCGTTTGCAACGGCAAACCGCGCTTGACAGGCCCGGACCAACCGCATACATGACCGCTCACCTTCGACGCCGAAGGGAAAATGCGCGGGTGTAGCTCAGTCGGTTAGAGTGCCGGCCTGTCACGCCGGAGGTCGCGGGTTCGAGCCCCGTCACTCGCGCCATTTCGCCGCTGTTACCTCCCTTGCAGACCTGATCGCCCGGGTTTTGGACCGCGCGCCGGCGATAGCGAACGCACCGCAGCGGCGCCAGACGCATTCGATCGGCCGGGAAGAAATCACGATATCGCGGATTGTCGACAACGCAGCGCGCCCTGCCGGCGCGCCAGCGCGAATGGTTCGATCCCAGCCCGGATTTGCCTTGCGCCATCCGCGCCTTCGCGCTAACCGTCCCGCAGCGCACAACGGCCTGCTGGAACGCGGGTCCGTGCGGGCAGGGGCCGCCTACGGCGGTGCGCTGCCGTAACGCCAACATAACCCGTCGGGGCAAGACATGGACGCAACCGTCGCTTCCTACCTGCCGATCATCATTTTCATCGCCGTTTGCGCGGTGATCGGGATCGCTTTGATGGTGGCTCCGTTCGTCATCGCCTATCAGGCGCCGGATCCCGAGAAGCTGTCCGCCTATGAATGCGGCTTCAACGCCTTCGACGATGCGCGCATGAAATTCGACGTGCGCTTCTACCTCGTCTCGATCCTCTTCATCATCTTCGACCTCGAAGTGGCGTTCCTGTTCCCCTGGGCGGTGTCCTTCTCCGAAATTGGCATGTTCGGCTTCTGGTCGATGATGGTGTTCCTCGCCATCCTGACGATCGGCTTTATATACGAATGGAAGAAGGGAGCGCTGGAATGGGATTGAGCGGCAACACGCTGGTCGCCCCGCGGCCGAAGGGGTTGGTCGACCCTTCGACGGGCAAGCCCGTCGGCGCTGACGATCCGTTTTTCGGTGGCATCGACAACGAACTGGCCGACAAGGGCTTTCTCGTCACGTCATCGGCGGAACTGGTCAACTGGGCGCGCACCGGCTCGCTGATGTGGATGACCTTCGGCCTCGCCTGCTG
>CALMYO010000067.1 GCA_937873685.1 uncultured Paracoccaceae bacterium | reverse complement strand
GTTGGCCTTGCCGCCCTGGTCGGAGACCCTGCCGCGGCGCGGGTTGCCGACCGCTTCCGGCGGCACGTGCCCGTAGGTCTTCCGCCCCTTGGCGAGCGCGGAAGCGTGGATGCCGGCCTTGGTGGCGAAGGCCGACGAGCCGACGTAGGGCGCCTGCGCCTCGGGCGCGCGGTTGAGCAGTTCGTCGAAGCCGCGCGACAGGCGGGAGATGCCCTTCAGCGCCTCTGGGTCGATGCCCGTCTCGAAACGCTCGGCGAAAGCGGGCTTCAGCACGAGGGTCGGGATGATGGTGACGAGGTTGGCGTTGCCGCAGCGCTCGCCGATGCCGTTCAGCGTGCCTTGCACCTGGCGCACGCCGGCCTCGATCGCGGCAAGGGAATTGGCCACGGCCTGGCCGGTGTCGTTATGGGCGTGGATGCCGAGCCGGCCGCCGGGGATGCCGGCGGCGATCACTTGCGCCACGATTGCGCGCACCTCGGCCGGCTGCGTGCCGCCATTGGTGTCGCACAGCACTACCCAGCGCGCGCCGGCGTCATGGGCAGCGCGGGCGCAGGCGAGCGCATAATGCGGGTTTGCCTTGAAGCCGTCGAAAAAATGTTCGCAATCGACCATCGGCGTCTTGCCGGCCGCGGCAGCAGCCTGCACCGAGGCGGCGATGCTTTCGAGATTCTCCTCGTTGCTGCATCCGAGCGCCACGCGCACATGGTAATCCCAGCTTTTGGCGACGAAGCAGATGGCGTCCGCCGCCGAACCGGTCAGCGCCGCAAGCCCCGGATCGTTGGAAGCGGAAACCCCTGCCCGCTTGGTCATGCCGAAGGCGACGAAACCTGCCTTGCGCGTGCGCTTCTTCTCGAAAAACGTCGTGTCGGTCGGGTTGGCGCCCGGATAGCCGCCCTCGACATAGTCGATGCCGAAATCGTCGAGCAGGCCGGCAATCGCGATCTTGTCCTCGACGGAGAAATCGACGCCCGGCGTCTGCTGGCCGTCGCGCAGTGTCGTGTCGAAGAGGTGGATGCGTTCGCGGGTCATGGTCGTGTCGTCTTTGTCATGCGGGTTTGGCCGGCGGCTAGGTTGGCGTGTCGTGGTCCGGGTGCTGGTGGCTGACGATCCGGGCGTTCCATGCGTCGTTCTGCAGGTTGCGCTCAGCCGTCGCTTCTGGAATGTCATTGAGGCGGGTTGCGATCTCCAACCTGTCCGCCTTGTTGGCATGGTAGTCGATATTCACTGCGGAAGGGTTGTCGAGCGAGCCGATCATGACCTCGTACGAAAGGCCGGTTCCAGTCGGCGTCTCGAGCGTCAGTGGCGTTCCGCAATCTTGGCAGAAGCCACGGCTGGAAAGGTTGGAAGATGCGAATACACCGCGCTTGCCCCGGGTCCATTCGAGGCTGCCGACCTCCAACAGCGGCATGAAGTAGTTTCCGGACGCCTTCTGGCACATGCGGCAATGGCAAATCGAAGCGCGGCCAATGTCATGCGCGCGATAGCGCACCGCGCCGCACTGGCAGCCGCCGGTGATCGTGGCGGGCGTCATGACCGGTCCTCCGGCGGCCAAGTGTCGGTGTCGCGATCCGCATGCTGGAAATTCTCCAGCCCGGCAAGGAACGGCGCGGCTTCGGCGTCCTCCATCGTGTGGCGCGTTGGCAATGCGGGTATGGCGTCGCACCACGGCAGCTTGCCTTCCACCCCATAAGCGATGTGCGGCGCAAACAATTCCGGCTCGTCGAAGGCGACCACCGACAACGCCAGCCCGTCCGGCGCCTCATAGGCTAGCGGCGTGCCACAGGTGGCGCAAAAGCCGCGCCGCGCGGCGTTGGACGATCTGAACCAGGATGGCGCGCCGCGCGTCCATTCAATGGCGTATCCGCGCACGCTGACCAGCGCCAGCGCGTGGCTGGCCGACGCCTTCTGGCACATGCGGCAATAGCAGACGGACGAATCGGTCGGCCGGCCGCGCACGCGAAACCGCACCGCGCCGCACTGGCAGCCGCCGCAATGGTGCTCGCCAGTCGTACCGGCCGGTTGCGCTGTGGCGTCGTCGGTCATCGTCACACTCCCGTATCGGCCGGCGTGTGGCAGACGGCCTCGATGTTGTTGCCATCGCCGTCGCGCACGAACGCGCCGTAGTAGTTCGGGTGGTAATGCGGGCGCAGGCCGGGCGCGCCGTTGTCGGCGCCGCCGGCGGCGATAGCGGCATGATAAAACGCATTGACGTCGGCACGGGTCTGCGCCGTGAACGCCATGTGCACGGGCGGCGTCTGCGCCGCGCCCTCGTGCAGCCAGAATTGCGGCCGCTCGCGCCCATAGCCGCCAACCTTGACGCCGCCGGTGTATTCTGGCGGCACCTGCATCATGAAGGTGATGCCGAGCGGTGCCAGCGCGGCGTCGTAGAAGGCCCGTGCGCGGTCGAAATCGCTGACGCTCAAGCCGGTGTGATCGATCATGTCATGCCTCCCGGATTTCAGAACACGCCGGCATACCACAGCACCCACACGACGATGACGACGATCAGCACGCCCTTGCCGATGAGACCGTAAAGCAGCCAGCGGGGGATGTCGTTCATGGACGTGGCCTCCAGACTATTTCTCGGGGGCCCGACATTGAAGTGCGGAACTCGAACCCCTTTGTCGGCTTAGCCTTGGGGCGAGCCACGGGTCTTGCCCATCCTTCGGACCCCGCCGCAAGGGGGGAGAATGGAGGCCGCGTTTTCACCGCTTCACCTCCCAGGTGGTGATGCGCTCGCCGGTGGCCGGGTCCTTGCCGTCCTTCAACTGGATGCCCTGCGCAAGCAGTTCGTCGCGGATGCGGTCGGCTTCGGCCCAGTTCTTGTCGCGGATGAAGGAGAGGCGGCGTTCAACAGCCGATTCCACTTGATCGAAAGTGCGTTCATAAATCTCCGTTTCTTCCATATACCTTTTTGCTCTACTCGGTATTATGGCATCGCCGAGGCCCGAAATCGATAAGAAAATATTGAATTCATCTCTTGCCCAGTTTTTTCCATCTAATACATCATTAAAAACTCTATCCATTTCATGAATGAGTTTTGGTGTATTTAAATCATCCGAAAGTGACCTGAGAACCGGTTGATTTACCGAACCAAAACCAGGAGCACGAAATTTTGGAATGAATGTCATGCCTGGTAGCAAAGTCGGCGGCAAGTAGCCTTCTAACCATTTTTCGAGTTTCGCCTCCGCCTCCTCCAGCCGCCGCACTGAAAAATCAATCGGCTCGCGGTAGTGGGTCATCAGCATGGCAAGGCGCAGCACCTCGCCCGGCCATTTGCGGTCGCCGAATTTCTCGGTGTGCAGCAATTCGTAGACCGTGACGAAATTACCCTCGGACTTGCTCATCTTGCGGCCCTCCACCTGGAGGAAGCCGTTGTGCATCCAATAGTTCGCCATCACGCCATGGCCAAAGGCGCAGCGCGATTGGGCAATCTCGTTTTCATGGTGCGGGAAGATCAGGTCGAGCCCGCCGCCATGGATGTCGAAAACTTCGCCGAGATAAGCCGCGCTCATCGCCGAGCACTCGATGTGCCAGCCCGGCCGGCCGTGCACGGTCATCGCCGCGCCATCGATCGTGAAGGTAGCGTCCCAACCCGGCTGGTCAGCCGCCGATTCCTTCCACAGCACGAAATCGGCCGCGTTGCGCTTGTGCGCCTCCACGGCAACGCGCGCGCCGGCCTGCTGCTCATCGAGTCTGCGCTTCGACAGGGCGCCATAATCCGGCATGGAGGGAACCGAGAACAGCACCTCGGCGCCCTCCTCCCCGGTCGCGAGATAGGCATGGCCGGAATCGATCAGGCGCTGGATGATCGTCACCATGTCGGCGCGCTTGTCCTGGCGCGGCAGCACGAAATCGGTCGCGCGCGGCTCGTGCGTCGGCTTCAGGCAGCCGAGCGCGGCCATGTCTTCATGGTATTGGGTCGCCGTCTTTTCGGTGACGGCGCGGATCGCCTCGTTCAGCGTCAGCTTGCCCGACGCGATCTGGTCGCCAAAATCGCGCAAGGCGCGGGCATTGATCTTGTCATCGACGTCGGTGATGTTGCGCACATAGGTGACGTGATCTTCGCCATAAAGATGGCGCAGCAGCCGGAACAGCACGTCGAAGACGATCGCCGGGCGCGCATTGCCGATATGGGCGTAGTCATAGACCGTCGGGCCGCAGACATACATCCGCACATTGTGCGAATCGATGGGCTTGAAAGCCTGCTTCTCGCGAGCCAGCGTGTTGTAAAGGCTGAGCATGACGTCATGCACCATAAGGTTGCATCTCCTTGACCTTCCGGCCGGGATGTCGTCATGCTCTTAAGGAATTGTCGAGACGAAAACAGCCGGGCCAGTGAGACACTAGCGACAAATGAGCCGAATTGCGCAAAAAACGCCGGTTTTCGTCATCGTTTTCATGAAACGCGGTATCGCTGGAAATCGCGCTTCCGTCAACAGGAAACCGAGTAGAATTGCCACCTGAAATTGGCTGCCAATCCGGCGAATTGGCTGTATTATCACGGACGTCTTACGGCTCGTAAGGCTTGGATATCCCGCGCCGGACCTTGCGCCCCACTTAAGACCGGCGCGCTTCGCCGTTCATCCGCTCCTGGACCAGACCGGATGAACGGCGGATATCCGAACGCGACCGCTTCGGCGGTCGCGTTCCAAAATATGCTGTCGCCCGTCTTGTTTGGCCAGCCTGCCCGGAATCCGGGCAGCAGCGCACGTTGCGTTTAGGCAACAGGATTGACGCCGCCGCGACAGACCAAAAAATATCGTGCGCGCGTCGGCTCCCGCGCCACGGTTTTGCCCTGATCGATCACCACCTGCGCCGCGTCGCCGCGAAACGGCGGCGCCAAACGTGTCCACACAGAGCAGAGACAATGAGCGATCGACAACCGACGCAAACCAATATCCCCTCGAAGACCCGCACGGCCGACGACCTGCTGCAGAAGTACCGGTCGATCGGCCCGGCCGCATTGCGCGCCGCGCTCGCCTATCAGACCCGCAAGGTTATGGCGGCGCAGCCGGCAAAAGTCCGGATCGCCTGAGGTGCTCGCCAAGGCGTTGGCGGATCGTCGCCCGCATGACATCGCAGAGTTTGAAAGGACCGGGACCCCACTTTCGGCGCGTTAACCTTTGATGAACGCCGCGCTCAGGCTGCGTACAGCCGGTTGCAAATACATTTCGCTTGTCACCTGGACGCCCCAACCAAGGAGAAAGCGAAATGAAAACCTCTTTTGTAACCCTCGCCGCGGCAGCCGCCGTCCTTTTCACCCTCGGCCAGACCGCTGAGGCCGAAACCCGAAGCTTCGCCAAGCCGAAGATCGGTGGCGACCGCCTCGACCTGTGCGTCAACTGGGCACAAGGTTGCGGCAAGCCCGCCGCCGACAAGTGGTGCCAGACCAAGGGCTACCAGCAGTCGGTCGGCCACGTGGTCGACCACAATATCGGCAATGCGCACCGCACCCGCCTCATCGGCACCGGCGCGGTCTGCGACCAGGGCTTTTGCGACGGCTTCAAGGTCGTCACCTGCTTCAAGCCGACCCCGGTCAGGACCTACTGGAAGCCGAAGTGGGGCGGCGATCGGCTCGACTGGTGCGTGAACTGGGCGCAGGGCTGCGGCAAGGCCGCCGCCGACAAGTTCTGCCAGACCAAGGGCTTTTCGACGGCCAAGGCATTCGTCATGGATCCGAACATTGGCAATGCGCACCGCACCCGCCTCATCGGCACCGGCGCGGTCTGCGACCAGGGCTTCTGCGACGGCTTCCGCAAGATCACCTGCGGCAGCTGAGCAGGCCCAGGGCAAACATCGCGCGGGCGGCTTCGGCCGCCCGCTTCCATTTGACGCGAAAGCGATTGTTATCCACTTGCAAGCGGGCAGAATTCGGCGCTCAATGCATGTGTGGCAACGCCTGTCGAATTGTTGCTCGACCGAGGACCGTCATCGATGCTCAAACCCCTGACCGTTGCATTCCTCCTTGCCGCACTCCCGGCCGGCGCCGCCCACGCGACAAGCGGGCCGGGATGCCTGTATGTCGTTAATGTCGGTGCGGGCGATACGCTGAACATGCGCGCGCGGCCATCCGCCAGCGCCCGCGTCACCGACCGTCTGGTTCCCGGCCAGCACGGCATCATCCATCTCGATGCGGCGTGCTCGCCGAAGTCCCGCCCCTGGGGCCAGCGCTGGTGCCCCGTGACGCACTACAACGGCGACCGCACCACGAAGGGCTGGGTGAAGGCGCGGTTCGTGCGCGATTCGGAATGTCCGTGAGTTTAGGGTTCAGCCGATCCACCACGCACGCAGCAGGCTGAACGACAGCAGAGCCATCACGCAGCCGATCGCGATGTCGAGCACCGTCCACGCGCGCGGCCGGGCAAACATCGGTGCGAGCAGACGGGCGCCGTAGCCGAGACCGAAGAACCAGACGAACGAAGCCAGCATCGCGCCCGTGGCAAAGGCAATGCGCGCATCGCCGGTATGGCGCGCAGAGACGGAGCCGACCAGCAGCACGGTGTCGAGATAGACATGCGGGTTGAGGAAGGTGAAGGCGAGGCAGGTCAGCACCGCCGACTGCAGCGAACCGCCGCCATCGGCAGCCGCACGCAAGGCCTGCGGCGCAAAAGCACGGCGGAACGCGACTGCCGCATAGATCGCCAGGAATGCCGCTCCACCAAGCGTGACGAAAGCCAGCAGCGCAGGCGACGCCGACACCAGCGCGCCCAGCCCCGCAACGCCGGCGGCGATCAGCGCCGCGTCCGACAAGGCGCAAATCAGGCACAGCACAAAGACATGGCGGCGCAGCAGCCCCTGGCGCAGGATGAAGGCATTCTGCGCGCCGATCGCCACGATCAGCGACCCGCCGAGCAGGAAGCCGGAAAGGGCGGGGGCAATGAGGGCGGTGGGGAAATCCATGACCTGCGAATGACGGACTTCGCGAATATCCGCAAGCGTTTGGCGACATCCTGCACAGCGCTTTCGGATGTCTGGCGATTGCCAGTCAGAACAAATCCATCTGTCCGCCCCCGGCGACCTTCCTGCCTGCCATGCGACCGCGCGGACCGTCGGCCGGCCGCGCCGGTTCCTGCACATCGGCTCCGGTATTGGCCACCTTGTTGACCTTGGTAGAAACCGCGATCGCCTCGAAATAACCGTCCTCGACGGGTTGAAGCAGATCAGCGACATCGCGGGGTTCGTTGCCCCGGCAATCGAGCCAGCGGGCAAAATCGCCCGGGCGGATCATCACCGGCATGCGGTCGTGGATGCCGGCGATTGCCGTGTTGGCGCGGGTGGTCAGGACAGCGACCGTGTCGATCTCGCCGCCTGACGGATCGGCGTATGTCTCCATCAGCGCGCCGAAGGCGACGAGCCCGCCGCCAACGGGGCGGATCCAGAAGGGCTGCGAGGTCTTCGACGCCTTGTCGCGCCGCCATTCGTAAAATCCGGAAGCAGGAATGAGCGCGCGGCGATGGCGCATGGCGGCGCGAAAGGCATTCTTTTCGGCCGCCGTCTCCGAACGGGCGTTGATCAGCAGCGGCAGGTCCTTCGGGTCTTTCGCCCAGGACGGGATCAACCCCCAGCGCGCGAGGATCGCCACGCGCGACGGGCGATTGGAGCCGGGCTCAGGCTGCGATGGCGCTGCGATCACCAGCAGCACGGGCTGGGTAGGCGCGATGTTGTAGCGCGGCGGGAAATCGTCGACCTCCATCAGGCCGAACAATTCCTGTACCTCCTCGGGCGTCGCCGTCAGCGAAAATCGTCCGCACATTGTCGCACCTCGCCTGTACGATGCCCCTGTTCGCCGACACTCAGCCGGGTTAGCATCGGGGCATGGAGATCAAACCCGTTCTCGCCGTTTCCGTGTTCGCGCGCAACCCGCGCGGCGAAATCCTGCTGGTGAAACGCGGGCGGGCGCCAGCGTTGCACAAATGGGCGTTCCCTGGCGGACGGGTGGAACCGGGCGAAAGTCTCGATGCGGCGGCCGCGCGCGGACCTGCCGAGGAGGCCCGGCCTTTTGCCGAAAAGCTC
>CALMYO010000066.1 GCA_937873685.1 uncultured Paracoccaceae bacterium | reverse complement strand
GCAACTGTGGCGAGGCGGTCGGCGCATAGGCGCGGGGCGGTCCGCGCAGGCCCGCGATTAGGAAGGGCCGCGGATGACGCCTGCGACGAGGAAGTCTGGATTGATCCTGTCGGGCGTCCCGCCGTTGCAGCGCCGCGCGCGACGCCGGAGCCGCAACCGGCATTTCCACCCGTCGTTTCCCGCGTAGCCGATGAACCGGTGCGGCCGAAGCCAGGCGTGCGGATCGTGCGCGAGGCGCAGCCGGCGCTGATCCGCGAAGAGGGTTTCGAACTGCCGCCGATCTCTCTTCTGGCGGAGCCGAAACTGCCGCCGCGCGACGCCTCGTTCTCCAAGCTGGCTCTTGAGCAAAATGCGCGACTGTTAGAAGGCGTGCTGGAGGATTTCGGCGTCAAGGGCGAGATCATCCAGGTGCGTCCCGGTCCTGTCGTGACGCTCTACGAGCTGGAGCCGGCGCCCGGGATCAAGTCCAGCCGCGTCATCGGCCTTGCCGACGACATCGCCCGTTCGATGAGCGCGATCGCCGCGCGCGTCGCCGTGGTGCCCGGCCGCAACGCCATCGGCATTGAGCTGCCGAACGCGACGCGCGAGACGGTGTTCCTGCGCGAATTGATCGCCTCGCGCGACTACGAGGCGTCGAAGGCGAAGCTGGCGCTGACACTCGGCAAGACGATCAACGGCGAACCGGTGATTGCCGATCTCGCCAAGATGCCGCACCTGCTCGTCGCCGGCACCACAGGCTCGGGCAAGTCGGTCGCCATCAACACGATGATCCTGTCGATCCTCTACAAGCTGAAGCCCGAGCAATGCCGGCTGATCATGATCGATCCGAAGATGCTGGAACTATCGGTCTATGACGGGATTCCGCACCTGCTCACTCCGGTCGTTACCGATCCGAAGAAGGCCGTCGTGGCGTTGAAATGGACGGTGCGGGAAATGGAAACCCGCTATCGAAACATGTCGAAGCTCGGCGTGCGCAACATCGACGGCTTCAATGCCCGTGTCGCCCAGGCCATGGAGAACGGCGAGGCGATCGGCCGCACGGTGCAGACCGGTTTCGACCGTGTGACCGGCGAGGCGATCTACGAGACCGAGGAACTCGATCTTTCGCCTATGCCCTATATTGTCGTCATCATCGACGAGATGGCCGATCTGATGATGGTCGCAGGCAAGGAGATCGAGGGGGCGGTGCAGCGCCTTGCGCAGATGGCGCGCGCCGCCGGCATTCACGTGATCATGGCGACGCAGCGCCCGTCGGTCGATGTCATAACCGGTACGATCAAGGCGAATTTCCCGACCCGCATCTCGTTCCAGGTCACGTCAAAGATCGACAGCCGCACCATTCTCGGCGAACAGGGCGCCGAACAGCTGCTCGGCATGGGCGACATGCTCTACATGGCCGGCGGCGGCCGCATCCAGCGCGTTCACGGTCCCTTCGTCTCCGACAACGAGGTCGAGAAGATCGTCGGGCACCTGAAACTGCAAGGCGCGCCGGAATATCTCGACGCGATCACCGAGGATGACGAGGAAGATGGCGACGAGGGCGGAGGCGGTGGTTCTGCCGCCGGCGGCGACTTCTCCGATTCCGACGATCCCTACGATCAGGCGGTCGCGATCGTGTTGCGGGACAAGAAAGCCTCGACCTCCTACATCCAGCGCAGGCTCGGCGTCGGTTACAACAAGGCCGCCTCTTTGGTGGAGCGCATGGAGCGCGAGGGGCTGATCGGCCCGGCGACGCCTACGGGCAAACGCGAAATCCTCGTGCCGACACAGGATGACGAATGAAGGGAACAACGCGGCCGAAGACGGCGCCGACGAATCGCGCCATACTCGCGCCAAACTGGACGCATAGCGCTTCTCCAACCCGACTGACACGCCCGCAACGAGCACGGGAGCAACAAGACGATGACGCCTCTTTCCCGCCGCGACCTGATTGCCGCGATGGCCGCGCTTGCCGGCGCTTCGGCGCTTGGCGCCGCCCCGCCTGCCGAAGCCGCCTCGCCGGTGGCGCAGAAGATCGCCGACCACTTCGCCCGCGTGAAGACGATGACCGGAGAGTTCGTGCAGTTCGGCCCGCGCGGCGAACAGACCGGCGGCAAGTTCTTCATACAGCGGCCCGGCAAGATACGGTTCAACTATGAGGATCCCTCGCCGATCCGGGTCATCTCCGATGGCGAATCGGTGGTGATCAACAACACCAAACTCAGGACCTGGGATCTCTATCCGCTTTCGAAAACACCCCTGAAGCTGCTGCTCTCAAACAAGATCGATCTGACCGGCAAGAAGGTGCGCAAGGTTACCGAAGCAGACGACCTGACCACTATCGTGCTCGGCGACAAGTCGCTGTTCGGCGATTCGGTGATCACGCTGATGTTCGACCCGAAATCCTACGAGTTGCGCCAGTGGACGATTACAGACAATCAGGGCAAGGACACGACCGTGATGATCTTCAATGTCCAGGAGGGCGTGAAGTTCGGGCCGAAAGTGTTCAATATCGATTATCGCAAGGTGCACGAATCCAACCAGAAGAAGAGCAATCGCTGACTTCTTCCCGGCAGCCAGCGCCGCAGGCTGTGGATTGAGGCGACAGCCGGCCGGTCGCGTCCGGTTTCGGGTTGCCCGCAATTCAGCGGCCTGCCAGAAGGGCGGCAAAGGAAATAGCGCCGCCATGGACTTTTCGATTGCCACCTGGAACATCAATTCGGTTCGCCTGCGCCTCGGGTTGGTAACCGGTTTCCTGCAACGCTTTTCGCCGGATGTGCTGTGCCTGCAGGAAACCAAGTGCCCCAATGAGCTGTTTCCGCACGACGATTTCCGCGCGCTCGGTTACGGCCATGTCGAATTCCACGGTCAGAAAGGCTACAATGGCGTTGCTACGATCTCAAAACTGCCGCTGACCGGCCGCTCCAGTCGCGATTTCTGCTCCGTCGGCGACACGCGGCATCTGGAGACGGTGGTGCATGTGAACGGCAGGCCGCTTCGCATCCACAATATTTACGTGCCGGCCGGCGGCGATGAACCGGATCGCACGATCAATCCGAAATTCGGGCACAAGCTGGATTTCCTCGACGAGATGGCGACGATGCGCGCCGATCTTGGCGACGGGCATGCGACGCTGCTGGTTGGCGACCTCAACATCGCCCCGCTGGAAAACGACGTATGGTCGCACAAGCAGCTTTTGAAGGTGGTGTCGCACACGCCGGTGGAGACCGAGGGGCTTGAGCGCCTGCGCGAGGGCGGCGGCTGGCTCGACCTGATGCGCCAGCATGTCCCGCCAACCGAGAAGCTCTATACGTGGTGGAGCTATCGCGGCCGCGACTGGTCGGCATCCGACCGCGGCCGCAGGCTCGATCACGTCTGGGGATCGCGCGACCTCGGGCCGCGCCTGCGCGACATCACCGTGCTGCGCGAGGCGCGCGGCTGGGACCAGCCATCGGACCATGTGCCGGTAATCGCGCGGTTCGATTTCAGCTGAAGTTCCCAAACCGCGCTTACCCTTCCCTGGCGAACACCGGCGCCAGCGTCAGCAGGTCGCCGGCAAGGTTTGCAAGGCGCTCGCTGATCCTGCCATGCAGGGCCAGCGCGAAATCCGGATACTCCTCAAGCATTCGGCGAAACAGGCTGCGCGACAATGTCAGCACTTCGGTTTCGCCGCGCGCGGTGGCGCCATGGGTGCGGTCGGTCTCAAGCAGAAGCGCCATTTCGCCGACCAGCGTGACCGGGCCGGCAATTCCCTCCGACTTCCGGCCATCGGTGGTTTGCCGCCAGAATTCCAGCGCGCCTTCCGTGATGATCATTCCGCCGGCCGCCGCATCGCCGGGCAGGTGAACGTCGACGCCGTCGCGAAAACGGCGGCGTTCTGCCCCAAAGGCCAACAATCGAAGCTGCTCTCGGTCGAGGCCCTGGAAAAGGTCGACCTTAGCAAGCAGGCGGATATCGTCTTCGAGCGCCAATACGTGTCCCCTGCGCGTTGGCTCCTGCTTAATTCAATCGTTGCGAAATCCTAAACGAAAAATGTGACGGCGAACGATGTTCCTGCAGGAACCGGGACGGTCTTGCATCCCGCTGCTTGCGCGAACGCGATGGATTACGGCACCAGCTTGTAGCCGCCGCCTTCGGTGACGATGATCGCCGCATTTGACGGGTCTTTTTCTATCTTCTGGCGCAGCCGGTAGACATGGGTTTCGAGCGTATGGGTGGTAACGCCGGAATTGTAGCCCCAAACCTCCTCCAGCAACACGTCGCGCGTCACAACCTTCAGATCAGCGCGATAGAGGTATTTGATGATGGCCGATTCCTTTTCGGTCAGCCGGATCTTGCCGCCGCGCCCGTCGATCAGCAATTTCTGGCTCGGCTTGAACGTGTACGGACCGACGGCAAAGGTTGCATCCTCGCTCTGCTCGTGCTGGCGAAGCTGGGCGCGGATGCGCGCCAGCAGCACGGCGAATTTGAACGGCTTCGTGACATAATCGTTGGCTCCGGCTTCTAGCCCGAGAATTGTATCGGAATCCGTGTCCTGGCCTGTCAGCATGATGATAGGCGCCTTGAAGCCGCCCTTGCGCAGGATCTTCACCGCCTCGCGCCCATCCATGTCCGGCAGGCCGACATCCATGATCAACAGGTCGATCATGCCGTTGCGCGCCGCCTGGATGCCCTTGCTGGCCGTCGGTTCCTGTGCGATCGAAAATTCCTCGTAGAGGGCAAGCTGCTCGGCAAGCATTTCACGCAGATCGTTGTCGTCGTCGACAATCAGCAGGTTTCTAGCGGTCATGTCGATCCCTTCTCCGGCTTGGCGGCGCAAATCAGCGACGCTTGCAATATAGCGCGAATCCCTGTTTCACCAAACCGTGCGGCGAAAAAGCGGCTCACGCCAAAATGCACGCAAGCGTGAAAACGGGAAACGTTTCGTGATCGCAAACCGCAAGACCGAAAGGCTGCGCGAAAACCTAGCGACGCCGCTGGTGGTGCGCCAGCGCCCCGGTCACCCGACGCAAGGCTTGATGCGGTTTTGCGGCGTGACCATCCGCTGCGCGCTTGGGCGAAGAGGCGTCTCTTCGAGGAAACGCGAGGGCGATGGCGCAACGCCGCGTGCAACGATGCGCATCGAACATGGATACGTGCGGCGCGACCGGCTCGCGGCGCCACAGACCGCGCTTGCGCTCAGGGCGATCGGCGCCGATGACGGCTGGTGCGACGCGCCCGGCGATGCGAACTACAATCGCCCGGTGCGCCTGCCATTTCGGCATAGCTGCGAGAGTATGCGCCGCAACGATGGGCTCTATGACATCTGCATCGTGCTCGACTGGAACCGCAGGCCGCGCCAGCGCTTGCGCGGCAGCGCCATATTCTTTCATCTGGCGCGTCCGGGTTACCTCCCGACTGAGGGCTGCATCGCGGTCTCACCGGCAGACATGCGCCGGCTGCTGCCGCATCTCAAACGCGGCCGGCGGATCATCGTGCGATAGCGGCGAGCACCGCCCCTGGCGTCATTCCTTCGATGCGCACGGTCTTTTCACGCGCGGTATCGCCGGATACGATGCGCACATCGCTGCGCGGCACGCCGCAGGCTTTCGCTACAAGCGCCTCCAGCGCGGCATTCGCCTTGCCCTTTTCCGGCACGGCGCGCACCCTCGCCTTCAAGTGCTGGCGGCCGTCAGCGCGCGTCTCGGCGTTTTCCAGCGCGTCCCTGTCCGATTTCGGCGTCAACCGCACATGAATAAGGCATGCGTCGCCATCCGCGCGCAGCCAGTCTGGATAATTCTGAAGATTGGCAAAGGTACGGATTTCACACATATTTTTCTATATGATATGTATTCAAATCAACGATTCTCTTCATGAGAAAATCGAAACTACGCAATTTTTTATTCGTAGTTACTAGAATCCCAACAATTTAGATGTCAATATAAAAAATGCCTCTCCCAAACCGGACCAAGCCAGCGCAATGATCGACGCCATCAATATTCGTTGAATAAGGCCATGATTTGGTTTTTTCCCATCTATATCCGATGGCGAAATGAGTTCCATAAAGAAAAACACAGGAAATATTGACAAAATTCCAATACTTTTAACACCTAGAGAATAACAAATCGAGTTAAAAACATAATAAATTATCGGCGCGAGCGGTAAGCGAATGTAACCAGAAGTGAAACGTAAATTGCTTTTCATAGGTTTCAGTAGCACAGTCACAATGAGTTGTAAAGCGAAAGGGATACGAAGCTGGTCCGGCTGATACGTAGAACGCGAATCAGATGATCGCCGGGGCCAGCACGTTGATGATCAGGCTTTCGATGAAGAACAGGATCACGAACAGGATGATCGGCGAAATGTCGAGTCCGCCCATGTTCGGCAGGATGTTGCCGAGCGCCTTGCGGATCGGCCGCAGCAGCGGCTCGGTCATCTGGTAAAGCGCATTGCCGATCATGCCGACAAACTGGTTGCGCGAATTGATGACGTTGAATGCATACAACCAGGAAAACACGATCGCGGCGATGACGATCCACTTGTAGATGCCGATCGCGTAAAGCAGGGTCTGGATGATTGTCAGGCCCATGGAGGTCTCCGTTTGTGCCGTGTTGCGGGGGCCGGGCCCGGTTGGCGCTGATGTAATCCTTCGCTTGGCCCGCCGCAACCCACTGGACGCAGGCGGGATATTCGCGTTTGGTGCTGCTCCCGCCACACAAGCGTCCGTCATGACCGAATCAAGCGAAATCTCCGACGCCCGTTTTGCGGCGTTCAGCCACCGCCCTTTTGCCTATTACTGGGGCGCGCGGTTCCTCGCCAATTTCTCCGTCCAGATCATGTCCGTGGCGGTGGGCTGGCAGATCTATGCCATGACCGGAAATCCCTACGATCTCGGCATCATCGGCCTTGTGCAGTTCCTGCCGCTGTTGCTGCTGGTGCTGGTGACCGGCGCTGTGGCGGACCGGTTTGGCCGGCGCAAGGTAATGCTCGTCTCTTCGGTCGCGGAGGTTGCCTGCGCCATCGCCATTCTCGTCTATACGCTTTCGGAGCCGACCAGCCCGATCCCGGTCTTCGTCATCCTTGCTTTTCTCGGCATTGCGCGCGCCTTCTACGGCCCCGCCTCGCAGTCGCTGGTCGTCAATCTCGTTCCCGCGAAAGACTTTGCCAATGCGGTCGCCTGGAACACCTCGGCCTGGCAGACGGCGACCATCGTCGGGCCGGTCGCCGGCGGTCTGCTCTATGGTGTTTCGGCGGCGACAGCCTACAGCGTCAGCCTTGTGCTGCTGCTCGCTTCCACCGTGCTGGTGGCGATGATCCCGAAACCGCAGGCGCGCACGGCGCGTGCGCCGGTTACCTTTTCGTCCCTGCTCGACGGCATTCGCTTCATTCGCACCGAGCGCATTGTGCTGGGCGCGATCTCGCTCGACCTTTTTGCCGTGCTGCTCGGCGGCGTGGTGGCGCTGCTGCCGATCTATGCCAAGGACATTCTCGAACTCGGCCCGTGGGGGCTTGGCATGCTGCGCGCCGCGCCGGGTGTCGGCGCGATCCTGATGGCGGCCTTTCTGACGGCGCGGCCGATCCGCGACAATGCCGGCATCATCCTGTTTGCCGCCGTGGCGCTGTTCGGCCTGTTTACGGTGATGTTCGCCGTCTCGACACTCGCCTGGCTGTCGATCGGCGCGCTGGCGCTGATCGGCGCCGCCGACATGATCAGCGTCTATGTGCGCGAGGTGCTGTTGCAACTGTGGACGCCGGACGAGGTGCGCGGCCGTGTCAACGCGGTCAACATGGTGTTTCTCGGCGCTTCGAACGAACTCGGCGAGTTTCGCGCCGGCTTCATGGCAGGGATGATCGGCGTGGTGCCGGCCGCGGTTTTTGGCGGCGTCGGCTCGGTGATCGTCGCCATTGCCTGGGCGTGGTACTTCCCCGAACTGCGCAAGGCGCGGTACCTGGACAGGGGGCGGTAAAGCCGGTCCAATCGCGATCGCCTAGAGCGTTGTTCGATCAAATTGAATCGTTTGGACGCCGGTATCGTGCGCCCTGGCACGGAGCGGAACGCGACGCGGTGCGAGCACCGCCAGCGTTCTGCGACGATGTCCAGGGCGCAAGAGACCAAGTCCAGACGATTGCCGTTTTTTTAGCTGAAACAATGGTTTGGTTCCCCCGGCATGGCGGTCTTTTCCGCTTCGGCTACGTCGAAATCCTCGCGCGATATTCATATCGCGCTGCGGTGTTCTCCTTGCCGAAACGAAAAATCCCTGCCACCAAACTGCTCCAATTTTTTCGAACAACGCTCTAGATATTCAGTCCCGGCACTTGATGGAACGGGGCGGCATCGTATTGTTCCGGCTTTGAAATCGATATCTTGCACCTGCATTCGTATGGCGGGAGGCCCTCGAATGTCTTTGGATCGTTGTTCCGAAGAATGTTCCAGCTCGTCCTCAGGGCCCGAACGACTACAGCACTTTAACCGAATCATCGCCTTTGCCTGCCACACTGAGCCCATGAAACGCGCCATCGCATTCGCCGAACGACTCAGCGACACCGCGCTTGCCGTGGTCGCCGGCGTCAACCTGTTATTCCTCGCCCTTTTCGTGCTGACGTTGGTCGCCGTTTCCGGCCGCCAGGCGAGGGCCACCGACATCAGCTGCGATGCGGCGAACCTGATGCAGACGCTGTCGCCCGAGGCCGTAGTCCGCATCCGGGCGGCCGAGGCGCAGACGCCGAATGCCGACGCGCTGCTCTATGAAGTGCGCAAGGGCGAAAACCCGCCCTCCTTCCTGTTTGGCACCATGCACGTCGCCGATCCACGTGTGCTTGCCATGACGCCTGCCGCGCGCCAGGCGTTGGAACAGGCTTCCACCATCGTCATCGAGACCACCGACATCCTCGATCCGAAGAAAATGGCGGCGGCGATCTTCGGAGACCCGTCGCTGACGTCGTTTACCGGCAAGCAATCGCTGAAGGACCTGTTCTCGCCCGAAGACTACGCGATGCTTGCAGACGTGATGAGGGAGCGCGGCCTGCCGTTGGTGACCGTTGCCAAGATGCGGCCCTGGATGATCTCCGCCTCGCTTGCCGTTTCGGCCTGCGAAACCGAACGCAAGAAAGCCGGCGCCAAGGTGCTCGACGAGAGCATCGGCGCCTATGCGAATGAAAACGGAAAGGCGTTGGTCGGGCTGGAAAGCGGCCTCGACCAGATCCGCGCGATCGCCGCGACGCCAGACGAATTGCACGCCGCGAGCCTGCTTGAAATGGCGCGGCATGCCGACCAGATGACCGGCGTGTTCGAGACCATGATCGCGCTCTATCTGGAGGGGCGTCCTGGTGCGATCATGCCGATGATGCGTGAAATCCTGCCCGGCGCTGCGGACGATGCGCCAGGCTATGCCGAGTTCGAGCAGGAACTGATCCTCAAGCGCAACGAAACGATGGCCGAAGCCGGCGCGCCGATGTTGGCGCAAGGCGGCGCCTTCATGGCGGTCGGTGCGCTGCACCTGCCGGGCGAGGAAGGCCTCGTCGAGAAGCTGCGCCGACGTGGATTCACCGTGACGGCCCGCTGACCACACGACCGGCATCACGCAGGGCGAAAGTTCAGCCCGGTCTTCTCGCCCGGATATGCAATCTGGCGAACGTTTACGTTAACAACAGGTAAATCGTTTCAGGCCCCGTGGCTGTGCCGGCATGGCCGAATGCTTGCACCGCTTCCCGCGACGCCACCCATGGCGTTTCAAAACGGGACGGACGCCATGCTGAAAGCAGCCCTGATCTTTCTCGCCACCGGAACCGGCGGCCTCAACCTCTATCCCGGCTTCGTGCATCCGGGCGCACAGATCGAGGCGACCATCGACAAGGGTTTGATTCTTGAGATCATCGTGCGTTGCGGCCGTGACGGCAGGGGACGGCCTTCGCCCGGCATCATGAGCTATTCCAAGGTGGAGCGGTTGTATTGTTCGTCGAAGAACCGCTGCTTCAACGCGCCTGAAGCGGCCTATCGCGATACCTGCGGCTGACTAGTGCGTTCAGGCCTCGGCGGGTTCCGGCGCCTCGGCCGCGTCATCCCGTTCGACCGGCTTGCCGGACAGGTTCTCCTCAAGCTTGGCAAGAAGGCGCAGTAGCGCCTTGCGCTCCTTTTTCTTCCAGCCCTTGACCGCCTTCTTCTCCGCCTTGCGCACGGATTTCTCCAGCATGCGGATCACGCCCTTGCCGTTATCGGTCAAAAAGACATGGCTTTGGCGCTGGTCCGTTTCGGAGCCGCGCTTCTCCACAAATCCCTGGGCTTGCAGCCGGCTTACCGTCTTGGTGATGGTTGGCGGCTTGACGCCCAGACGCTCGGCGATCTGCCCAAGCGTCAACCCGTCTTCAGCGTCAAGCGCGCGCATCAGCGCATCCTGCCCCGCGTAAAGGCCGGTATCGAGGAGTTCCACTGCAAGCGTGGTTCGTGCGGCGCGCGCGGCATTCTGCAGCCGCGTCAGCACGCCGGTCGCCTTGGCATTGTCCTTCTCGACGTAGAATTCGCTCATTGGCAACACCCTTAATCAATATTGTAAGCCGACAATTGGATTTTGCAATGCAAAACTCGTTGTCGCGGCGCGAAAGTCGTGACATTTTCCATTCGTTTGCGTCGGTGATCTTGTCTGACGTGGCGGGAAGGACAAACAATCGCATGGAAACGGAACGGCTGTGGATCCGATCGCCATTGGCGATCCTTGCGCAGAATTGCGGCGGCGGTATTGTCGTGGAATCGGGACGGATCGCCGAGTGCCTGCACGCCGGCGCGACGCCGAAAGGTCCGCACACGGTCTTCGACGCCTCGCGGCATGTCGTGCTGCCGGGTTTGATCAACACGCACCACCACTTCTACCAGACGCTCACGCGGGCGCACCCGCAGGCGATCAACAAGGAATTGTTTCCCTGGTTGATGGCGCTCTATCCGGTCTGGGCGCGATTGACACCGGAAGCGCTGCGGCTGGCGACGCGCCTTGCGCTGACGGAACTGATGCTTTCAGGCGTTACCTGCTCCTCCGATCACCAGTATGTTTTCCCGAGAGGCTTGGAGAACGCTCTTGATATCCAGGCGGAGGAGGCGCTGACGCTCGGCATGCGCATGACTCTCAACCGCGGCTCGATGAATCTCTCGGTCAAGGATGGCGGCCTGCCGCCAGACAGCGTGGTGCAGGATGCCGACGCCATTCTTGCCGATTGCGAGCGCGTGATCGGTAAATGGCATGACGGAAAAGAAGGTGCGATGTTGCAAGTGGCGCTGGCGCCTTGTTCGCCATTTTCCGTCACGCGCGAATTGATGCGTGACACCGCAGCCCTCGCAAAACGCTGCGGCTGCCGGCTGCACACGCATCTCGCCGAAACCCATGACGAGGATGAATTTTGCCGGCACACTTTTGGCTGTCGCCCGGTTGACTATCTTGAGGAAAGCGGCTGGCTGCATGATGGAACCTGGCTCGCGCACGGAATCCATTTCGATTCCGGCGAGATCGCAAGGCTTGGCGCGGCTGGCGTCGGCGTTTCGCACTGCCCGACCTCCAACATGGTGCTCGCCTCCGGCCAGTGCCGAACGCGCGAATTGGAGGCCGCGGGCGCGGCGGTCGGCCTTGGCGTCGACGGTTCGGCTTCCAACGATTCGTCCAACCTGATGGAAGGCGTGCGCCACGCGCTGATGCTGAACCGGCTCACCTATGATGCGACGGTGACGCATTTCGATGCGCTGCGCTGGGCGACGCAGGGCTCGGCGCGCTGCCTTGGCCGCACCGACATCGGCGAAATCGCCGTTGGCAAGCAAGCGGACCTCGCGCTGTTCACGCTCGACGAATTGCGATTTTCCGGCGCAGGCGATCCGCTTGCCGCGCTGGTCCTGTGCGGCGCGCACCGGGCAGACCGGGTGATGGTTGCGGGAAAGTGGACCGTGACCGACGGTGCGCCCGTCGGCGTCGATGTCGGGCGGTTGCGCCAGGAGCATGGTGCGATCGCACGCCTTTTTGCGGAAGCGGCCTGATGACCGGCGCGCGCCGCATCGCCTCGCCGCAAGCGCTCGCTGATGGCGAAGTGACGCCGAAGACGATTGCCATATTACCGCTTGGCGCAACCGAACAACACGGGCCGCACCTGCCGCCCGAGACTGACTGGCTGATAGCCGAAGGAATTTGTGACCGGCTGATCGCGCGCATCGGCGACAGTCTCGATATCGTCATGCTGCCGGCGGAACGGATCGGCTACTCAGTCGAACATATCGGTTTTCCCCGCACGCAGTCATTTCCATACGATGAAGCCATCGATCGCTGGATCGGCATCGGCGAGGCGCTGGCCGACAGAGGTGTGCGCAAACTCCTGCTTCTCAACGCTCATGGCGGCAATTCGCCCCTGCTCACCATCGTGGCGCAGGAGTTGCGGGCCCGCCGCGCCATGCTTGCCGTGGTAACGCACTGGCTGCGCTTCGGCGTGCCTGCAGAAATCATGGACGAGGCCGAGCGGCATCTCGACATCCATGCCGGCCGCATCGAGACTTCGGTGATGCTGGCGCTGCATCCGGACAAGGTGGATATGGCGAAGGCCCGCGATTTCCCCTCCTTGCAGGCGCGGATGATCGCCGGGTACGCCCACCTGCGCGCCTACGGGGCCCATGCCTTCGGCTGGATGATGGGCGACATCAATCCCGACGGCGCCGCGGGCAATGCCGCTGGGGCAGACGCCGAAACGGGAGAACGCCTGCTCGGGCATGCCGTCGACGGCCTTGCTGTGCTGCTGGAGGACATGGCTCGATTTGCCGGGTTCGGTGCCGACGCCGAGACATCGGACTGACCCACGCCGGCCCTTTGCACCTTCCGGCGCGAGCGCCTATATAGCGCCCGGTTTTCCGGAGTTTCCCATGACTGACACCCAGACCGCGCCCATTCCCGTCACCGTGCTGACCGGCTATCTCGGCGCAGGCAAGACGACGCTGCTCAACCGCATTCTTTCCGGCGATCACGGCAAGCGCTACGCCGTCATCGTCAACGAGTTCGGCGAGATCGGCATCGACAATGACCTGATCGTCGAATCCGACGAGGAAATCTACGAGATGAACAACGGTTGCGTCTGCTGCACGGTGCGCGGCGACCTGATCCGCGTTGTCGAAGGGTTGATGCGCCGGCCGGGCCGCTTCGACGCCATCCTGGTCGAGACGACGGGACTGGCCGACCCTGCGCCGGTGGCGCAGACGTTTTTCATGGACGACGATGTGCGCGCCAAGACCAAACTCGATGCGGTGGTCGCCATGGTCGACGCCAAGCATCTGCCGCTTCGCCTGAAGGACAGCCGCGAGGCGGAAGACCAGATCGCCTTTGCCGATGTCGTGGTCATCAACAAGACCGACCTGGTGACGCCGGAAGAGCTGGCGCAGGTCGAGGCGACCGTGCGCGCCATCAATCCGGCGGCGCGCATTCATCGTTCGACCCGCGCCGGCGTGGCGCTTGGCGAAGTGCTCGACCGTGGCGCTTTCGAC
>CALMYO010000065.1 GCA_937873685.1 uncultured Paracoccaceae bacterium | reverse complement strand
CGTTGTAGAGGCGGTTGGTGGCGCGCCAGATTTCCTGGATCAGCAAACCGGTGTGTGTGTCGTAACCGTTTTCGGTTGCGACGCGTCTGGCGACGACCTGGTCAACCGCATCGATCAACGCTTTGGCCTCGTTGGCGCGATCGGTCGCCAGGCGGCGGTATTCGATTTCCGGAAGCTGTGCCTTGTCGTCTGTCAGATCGGCAAAACTGAGCACCGCCAATGTGATCTTGGCGTATGTCGAAACGGGTCGCACGCCGTCAGGACAGTCATCGGCGAGAGCGCGCATGACATGGCGCACTGCTGCGTAGATATCCGCATCAGATGCAAGCGGCATATCGGACGGCAACAATGCGCCGAAGCGATCGGCGGCAAACACTTTTTCGCGAGCTTGCTGTGCGCTCATCAGTGCACCAAGATTTTGTTCGACATGTTGGACGGAATCGAAGGCGGCGGTGCAACGCAGCTCCAGCGAATAATCCGGATTGCGCCAGAGTTCGGCTTTGACCGCAAACCCTTCGCCGTCGCGTTCCGCATAGGTCATGGAGTTGGCGAGCGCGAGGGCATTGAACCCCTCGACTTCGTTGGTTTCTCCGTCGGCGGCGTCCGCCGCCACAACGCGTTCCAGTATCGCGACTTCCTTGTCATGGTCGCCGCGCCGGCCGGCTTCGCGCGCTGCTTCCGTCGCCTCGCGATGTTCCTCATAGGCTGCCTGGCCGGCCGGCTCGCGTTCCCGATTTAACAAGCCGAACCACAGTGCCGCAACGGTAATCACAGAGAGGGCCGCAATGGCAGGGATGACCCAGCCGCCAAGGGCGTATCGAATGTTGTGCATATGCCCCCAAGTGTACCACGGCGCCGACCGGAATGGTGTTGCGATCACGGGTAGGGGTGGGGAATGTCATTGACATGCGTGCGGCCGATTGCTGCGGCGCGTCTGTGCAGGCATTGTCGCGGCATCATCGCCATGTTCTGGAATGGCGGGATCAGCCCGGAAACGAAGGTGCGCACCGAGGCCAGGCCGAGGTGATCGAAACCGGGCGTTTCCGTCCGCAGCGCATACCAGATCGCCATGTCGTCATGACCTTCGGCAAGCATGCAGAGGCAATCCAATCGTGTCCGCTCCGATGCGCCAGCCGCAAGGACGGTATGTCGCGCCATGGCGTCTGTGGCCGGACGTTCTTCGCCGGAAAGAAAGCGCCGCATAGCTGCGTGGCTTTCACCGCTGGCGTGCCATGTCAGCCGTTCATGATCGCCCCACAGCCTGACCGGCTTGCCCACAAACGGACGCTTGCCGTCGAAATGGTTGACCAGCCACTGCCGCACGCCCCAGGCTTCCAGCATCGCCGCATGACAGGCCGCGCCCGGATCGAGATCGCAACCCGCTCCGACGGCATATCGACAGGCGCTTGAATCTCGCTTGTCGACAAGCACGCAGGCGATCGAGGGAACCGGCGTCTTCGGCGAGGTCACGTCGAGAAAGTGTACGTCATAGCAGCCGAGCGCCCGCGTCTCTCCGAGCAGCGCATCGAGATCGCGATGGCCGAGCAGGCGAATGCTGTCGATCGACAAGCGCAGTGGCGAAAGACCGAGACACCAGTGATGAAAGAACCCGTCGCGGCCGTACCATTCCAGCAACGCCCGGATCAGTGCGCCTTCGACCGTCGGATAGGCCGCTCCGCCATGGGTGCTGGTTTCTTTCAGCAACAAGCCGCCATCGCATTGGCTGTCGCGGTTCCAGTGGATGAAGGATGCCGGAAGATGCGATTCGATTGTCTTGCGGCCGACGATCCGGCGCGCTGTCGTCCAGGCAATCCGATGCTTCGGATCAGCGCGCAACTTCGCCCTGTTGCCCGTGAATTCGGGCAGGAAGTCGAGGCTCGCAAGATCAAGACAATCCCGGCCGCTTGCCAACAGTTCCGCATGGCTTCGATGCAGGAAGCCGCTTTCGCGCCAGATCGACCACGGGTAGCGCTCGACCACCTCGCCTATGGTGCGCGACATTGCCGCCGAAAGCGACTGGCCGCGCGCGCGGGTGTAGGTGTGCTCGACAAGCGCGCCATCGGTTCGCGCCTTTGGTGGATGCAGTTCAAACGAGACATGAAAGAGCGGCGGCTCGTCACAAAAGGGCCAACTGAGCTTGATGTGACGGATCACCCCGCCAGCAAGCCATGGCCGCAATACCGCGCGCCACCAGATCGTGGTTACCAGCAGATATCCGAAACGCACCGTCCGAGACGGATTCATCCTGTGCAGGACGCGTCCTGCCAGCCACAGCAGTGGCCATTCGACCAGCGTGCGCACCAATGCCCCGGAACGCACCCTGAACCGGGGCCGCTCGCCCTTGCCATTGTGAAGCGGCGGCTTGCGGCTTCGTGACGGATCGCCGTGAACGATGAATTCCTTGTAGTGATCGAGGTGGTGCATGAAAAAAAGAGAGGCCACCAGCGCATATGCGCCGGTGGCCGAATGATAGGCGGCTGCGGTTCACTTCTGCAGTCGCCAGCGGAAGGCCACGAAATCCTCGACGACGGAACCGTTGGCCTTGCGCGCGACCATCCGCACATTGCCGTTGGCCAGCATGCAACTGGTCGCGTCACGGCCGAGCCGCAAATGCCGGAAGCAGGGCGCGCCATTGTGGCGGAACAGCTTGCGCTGCTTGCCCCATGCCTCCATACAGATCGCCCGACCGCAGGCGTTGACCGTCTTCACCGATCGGTCGCCGCCCGACGTGAACACGATCCTGTCGCCGGCCCTCAGTTCAGCCGCCGATGCGGCCCCTACATGCCCAACGCCAAGGGCGGATGCGAGCATGATTGCAACATGAAGCAGTTTCATTGCCTGTTACCTCCATGGTTCGGTTGCAATGTGATTGTAGCGCATTTTCAAAAGGTTGGAGACTTGACAGGTCGCTCGTTGCGTAGTCCCGCGCCGGTCATGTCTCGCCGTAGGTAGGGAGCACGCGCACTGTGGCGCTGTCGGTAAGCGCGCCGCAAGTGAGCACATAGGTCGATTGGGCAAGGATCGTAACCTTTTCCGATCCGTCCGCATCGACGCTTTGCGACAGGCCGGGGCCAGTGACGCGACAGCCGATCGCGCCGTTCAAGCGCCACGTCACGACGGATTCCTCACCGACGCGCACGATTGCGGGAATGGCGGTGATGTCGATCGTGTTCACAACAGGCGAGTCGGGATCGTCAGGTGTATCGGGATCCTCAGGCGTGTCCGGAGTTTCAGGATCGTTTGGAGTGTCTGGTTCGTCGGCAGGTGTGCGAACCGATACAAGGACGGTGTCGTGCGCCGGGCCGAATTCGCCGAAGCAGTCAACGGTATACGCCTGTATCGAACCGGCCGGCGGCGTTGTGACAGCCGGCTGTGTGCCGCTGGTTGGCTTGCTGGCGCCTGTCTCAAAATTCGAGCCCGTGCATTCTGACACATCGGCGCCTTGCCACAAAAGGTCGAGATCGTCGCCGGCATCAATGGTAATCGGCCCGTTTTGCCAGCCCGTTCCCGCTGAGTTGTTGCGAACCTGCAGCGTGACACGCGGATTGCCGGATGGGGCGGAGGCACAGGTAAACACGGTCACCGCGCCTTCGGCCGCATCACTCCAGAAGCCGCCCTCCCTTTGCACGGCATGCACCCACCAGCGGTATTGCGTGTCTGGCTCGATCGACCCCGTCCACTTCGTTTCCGTCAGGCCATTGATACACACATCGCCGGGAAGCGGATCGCCGCCAGTGCCCGGCCACCACCCCGACACGCCGTGGCATTCGGCATTCCACGAGACGAGGGGATTCATCTTGTCCAGCCGGAAATGGTAACGAATCTCATGGGAATGGCCTTGCAAGTCGCTCGATGGCGTCCAGTCGATCGTCACCGACCGGTTGTCGGGCGAACAGGTGTGTCCGACGTTGCCCGGCACGCTTGCGCCTGAAGCGGGAACGGCAAATCCGCCCGCCGCGCCAAGGGGGGAGACTTCCTGAAGGTTCATTTCTACCGACATGAATGGCTCCCGCGCCGGCTGCGGGGTATTCAGCAACAACATGAAGCCGGAAGCGCCGACGAGCGCCAGCATCACACAAGACATTATCCAATTGATGTATTTCATGTAGTGATTATATCTCAAATCAATCAAAATGCGATGATCTGTTCACAATAAGGGGTATTACAAAGAAATACGAAAATCAAATTATTAATAATAGAGCTTTGTTGAGCCATTTCGCAAGCTTCGCACAACATTTATTTCGCGACGCTTAACCTTTATTCATGCTCGCGTGTTACAATCAATCTGGAAGAAGTTCCTCTTTCGCCCTCCCCGGCATGCGTCCGGACATTCCGTCCGGGCCATGCCAAAGGAGGACGAACCCATGACAAAACCAGAAAACACCGGTGACAAGGTCCAAACAGCTGCAATCCCCAATGGCGGCGAGCAGGCTTTCATAGTCCAACAACAGGATGATGCTGCCGGGCCTGACAAGAAACAAGCCGTCAACCCCCCTGCCGAGCATCCGTTCTGCGAACGTTGCGGTTCGGCCAACGTCGTCCGCGACGCCTGGGCCGGCTGGGATCGCACGGCGCGGCAATGGACACTTCATTCCGTGTTCGATCACGCCCGCTGCGGCGAATGCGACCGCGCCACGCGCATCGAATGGCGCGACAGCCCGCCCGATCGCACCACCCGCATCCGCCGTCTCAACGACGCGCTGCGCAAGAGCAATATCGGCAACGGCCACGTGATGATCACCGCCGGCATCCAGGCGCTTAGCGACGCCTTCGTCGCCCGGTGCCGGGCAGCGGTCGCCGCCTTCGACGCGTTCGAGAGCGACAACGATCCGTACCAGGAACATGACTTCGGCTCGGTGACGGTCGACGGCGAAAAGGTGTTCTTCAAGCTCGACTGTTACAACACCGAGCTCGAATTGGGCTCGCCCGATCCGGCCGACCCGAAGGTCACCCGCCGCGTGCTGACCATCATGCTGGCGTCAGAATACTGATGCCGCGCCGAGCCAAAGCGGGCCAGGGCGGCAATCCGCCCGGCTCCCCTTCCCTCTCGGCCGCCGATCGCGAGGACATCTTCCGCACCGCCACCAGCGGGTTTGCCGCCCGCTACGCGGACGAAATCGCCGTCGGCATGACCGACGACGACCTAGCCGCTGCGCTTGCCGAAACCCTCGGCATCTTCGGCGGCAGCGGCGGCCCCGGCCGCCCGTCCGTCGCCTTCACCGGCGCAGGACTTCGCATCTGGGGCGGCTGGCACGTCGTCAACCACGTCACCGAAAAACCGCTCTTCGCCGGCAAGGCCACCATCGCAATGGCGCGAGAGGTCTATGCGATCCCAAATCCTACTGATGCGCAACTGAGCCTCTTGTGAGCAATTCCCTTCCCCGCCGTGAAAACGGTGGGGATTCCTTATGTGTAAACCGTTGCTGCTTAAGTTTGTAGACTTGCGGTGATTGACAAGAAAACCCATTGAAAACATCGCTTGCGACCGATATTTTTGCAGAGGGTTCTGAGGTGCCGATCGCTGGCGGAATGAAGCCCGACAGGGCGGGAAGGACGGCCTCCCCCGCCCTTTTTGTTTTGAGTCTCAAGTTTTCAGGAACTGCGTTGCTGTCATAGCGTATGTTTCCGTGCTTGCAATTTTCACCGCCTCGATCTATCCACAAATAGTATCGCGCCGACGCCGCCGCCGGCTTCGGAACGAGCGCGAACGTGAGGGGACGGGCCGGCCGCTCCCCTCCTTCATTTTTTCCCTCGTTGGCAAGCGTCCCTTCCCAGCGGTGCGGTTGGCCCGCGTTTTCTGAACTGCTATGCTCTGAATGGACACGTGACGGATGGCTGGGAGTCACAACGTTCGCTCCCAAGCCGGCTTATCTCGAGCGTCAACGGGTCGGTGCGCTACTTTATCGGAAAGGCGATACAAATTGAAAAGGGGGTCGTCCGGTCCGCCCCCTCACGCCCGTGATCCTAGGGAAACCGCCGGCGGTTCGGTCACGGTACTCTTGTGATATAGGATACCCCAAACGGTGATGCAAACTCTCGAGCATAGGCCATGACCGGCGTCGTCATCACTGTCGACGACAGGGAGGTCAACGACGCGCTGGCGCAGATCGTCGCCGCCGGTGGCAACCCGACGCCGGCGCTGAAGAACATCGGCGAGCATCTCGCCACATCGACGAAGAAGCGGATCGCCGCAGAGCGTTCGCCGGACGGTTCGGCCTTCGCGCCGCTCAATACGGAATACGCCAAGATCAAGAAGGGTCCGGGCATCCTGCGCGGCGAGACTCGCCGCCTGTCGGAGATCGTCTGGCAGCTGGCCGGCGAGGGCGTCGAGGTCGGCTCCAACGCAGAATACGCAGCCATCAACCATTTCGGCGGAACGATCCGGCCGAAGAACGCGGCGGCGCTGGTGTTCTCACTCGGAGGCCGCATGATCGCCGTCAAGAGCGTCACAATCCCGGGGCGCCCCTTCCTCGGCGTCTCGGCCGACGACCGCGACGAGATCATGGCCATCCTGGAGGACTTCTTCGGCGACGCGGCGGGTGCGGGAGGGCCGGAATGACGAAACCGCGACAGAGGCCCACGGACGCGCGTTTCCCCTTTGCGTTGCGGTTGGCCCGCGTTTTCTGAACTGCTATGCTCGCCATCCCCGCGCCGCAAAGGCCGCGCGCCGTTGCGGTTGGCCCGCGTTTTCTGAACTGCTATGCTCGAGTGAAAATGTCTGTCGGTCGCCCGGAGTGTTGCGGTTGGCCCGCGTTTTCTGAACTGCTATGCTCCCGCCTCGACGAATACAGCTGCATCCAGGAGTTGCGGTTGGCCCGCGTTTTCTGAACTGCTATGCTCGATCGGTGAAGCTGAGCCCGTGCGACGGTTGTTGCGGTTGGCCCGCGTTTTCTGAACTGCTATGCTCGAGTGAAAATGTCTGTCGGTCGCCCGGAGTGTTGCGGTTGGCCCGCGTTTTCTGAACTGCTATGCTCCCGCCTCGACGAATACAGCTGCATCCAGGAGTTGCGGTTGGCCCGCGTTTTCTGAACTGCTATGCTCTGCCTGAATTTTGTATGTACCTGCAACTGTGTTGCGGTTGGCCCGCGTTTTCTGAACTGCTATGCTCGCGTGTTGATCCGCGTCATCCCCGGCGAAGGTTGCGGTTGGCCCGCGTTTTCTGAACTGCTATGCTCCCGCTACGGCGTCGATGCCCGGCACAATGTGTTGCGGTTGGCCCGCGTTTTCTGAACTGCTATGCTCCGGCTCGCCGCATTATGTCTGTGTGATGAAGTTGCGGTTGGCCCGCGTTTTCTGAACTGCTATGCTCCGCCTCGACGAATTCCAGCATCATGCTTTCGTTGCGGTTGGCCCGCGTTTTCTGAACTGCTATGCTCAGGCCCGCCCTTCGGCCCGTCCTGCGAGCAGTTGCGGTTGGCCCGCGTTTTCTGAACTGCTATGCTCGCACCCGCTCGACGCCCATCGAGGCGACGCGTTGCGGTTGGCCCGCGTTTTCTGAACTGCTATGCTCCACTGTCGCACCGTATGCGCCGGATACTTGGTTGCGGTTGGCCCGCGTTTTCTGAACTGCTATGCTCCGATCCATCCACGGATCCGGCCTTTCATTCGTTGCGGTTGGCCCGCGTTTTCTGAACTGCTATGCTCGAAGCGATGTCTTTCGCCAAGGATCACCTCAGTTGCGGTTGGCCCGCGTTTTCTGAACTGCTATGCTCGTCGGGGAACTGCACCCGCAACGCATGCGGGTTGCGGTTGGCCCGCGTTTTCTGAACTGCTATGCTCCAAGGCGGTCCTCCACCTTGCGAAGGTGCTGTTGCGGTTGGCCCGCGTTTTCTGAACTGCTATGCTCCGATGACGAAGAGGTTGCGCTGTGGCTGCCGTTGCGGTTGGCCCGCGTTTTCTGAACTGCTATGCTCGCTACGATTCGCCGGAAGCGTTTTTCCGCGGTTGCGGTTGGCCCGCGTTTTCTGAACTGCTATGCTCTCCGATGACGCACTGGGCAAACGCCTATATGTTGCGGTTGGCCCGCGTTTTCTGAACTGCTATGCTCCGTAAAGGACAGCGTGACCGGCTTCGCGTCGTTGCGGTTGGCCCGCGTTTTCTGAACTGCTATGCTCCCATTCCAGCCACTGCTTTTGGTAAAAGACGTTGCGGTTGGCCCGCGTTTTCTGAACTGCTATGCTCCGGCACGTCGCTCAGCCAGCAGCAAGTTGAGTTGCGGTTGGCCCGCGTTTTCTGAACTGCTATGCTCGCAGGCGATGGACGATGCCCCGCAGATTCAGTTGCGGTTGGCCCGCGTTTTCTGAACTGCTATGCTCTGGCGAGTTGCGGCTGCTCACTCGCGCCAAGTTGCGGTTGGCCCGCGTTTTCTGAACTGCTATGCTCC
>CALMYO010000064.1 GCA_937873685.1 uncultured Paracoccaceae bacterium | reverse complement strand
AGTTCGCGATGCCGAGGAGCGTTCTCGACGGCCCGCTCGGGCATACCGCAACGACGGCCTACAGCTACCGGCTCAACACGTCCTACGCGCCGCGCAACTGGAAAAAGGATCTTACCGCGCTGAAACAGCCCCTGCTGGTGATTGCCGGCGGCGAGGACGGGGCGTTTTTTGCCGAGCGCTATGAGGCGGCGATGAAGCCGCTGACGCCGCAGGCGCAGTTCCTTATCGTGCCCGGGCGCGACCATCTCGGCATTGTCGACGCGCAAGAAACGGTCGAGGCGGCTCAGTCCTGGCTGGGGTCACTTCGGTCCTGAACTACTGTTGGGCCTGCGGTTTGAACCGGGATATGCTGCGCCTTCACTCGCACTTCATCGCGCGCACGAACGCCGCCGCCTCGTGGGCATGCACTTCCGCAGCGCGAATGAGGTTGTCGAAATGCCGGGTCATCATGCGGATGGCGTCGGTGGCGTTCAGCACCAGGTACATGTCGCCGACATAGATCGCGGCGCGATAGGGTCCGAACACCGTGTACGGCACGGAGTAGTTCATGCGCCCGTCGAACAGGAACAGGCGAAAGGTCGGGTAGAGGTCGTCGATCAGCCGCGCCATGTGGTCGAGCTGGTCGCGCCGGTCCTGCGCGGAAAGCTCTGACCAGACGCCCACGCCGGCGGCAAACACCGAAAGCGTCTGGACCGGCATGCAGACTTCCATGTCGGTTTCCGGACGGCGGTTGTAGTCGACGCGAAACCGGGTTTCCGTCAGTTGCGAAGACAGTTTGCGGCCCGCCGCCTGCGCCTCGAAGGCGACGACGGCATCCGTGCGCAGCAAATCGGGAATGCCGGCCGGCACATAACGGATCTTCGTGCCCGCCGCTTCGGCATGCCAGCGCGCGAGCAGGGTCTGATCGAACGCGTCCGGGCTTTCCTCGATCTCGAGCGCCGGCGAAATCGCCGTCGAGACGCCCTCGTCCTGTGACAGGCCGAGCAGCCAGTCGAGGCTGACCGCATGCGTTTCGGCGATATTCAGCAGCGTTTCGGCGCGCGGCAGGCGCACCGATTTTCCCGACAGGAGCTGCGACAGCGCGGAGCGGTCGAGCCCGACGCCTTCGGCAAACTCCGACTGGTTGAGACCGGACCGCGAGACGAGGCGCTGCAGGCGCTCGCGGAAAATGCCCGCCAGATCGCGCTTGTCCATGGTGAATCTCCATCATGTGCAGACTAAATACCACATCTGCGCCGTTTGCAGCGCATGTTCAACACTTATCGCGCATTGCCGCGTTTCTTCTGCTGACAGGATGTGACACCAATTGTCAGGAAGGGACCGGCCATGCGGCTGGAATCCGGGGCAAATCCGCGGGGGTGGATTGAACATGAACGCTGATGCGCGCGCCGCCACTGCCCGGGCGGGCGCTATGGAATGGCCGACCGTGGCGATGCTGGCGATCACCTATGGGGTGTGGGTGGCAGCGGCGCTCTTTCTCTACCCGGTTTCGCCGCTGCTGGCGCTTGTCGTGATGGCGATTGCCGGGGCGCAACACTCCTCGCTGCAACACGAAGTGCTGCACGGGCACCCGACGCGCATCGGCTGGCTGAACGAACTGTTCGTCTCGCTGCCGCTCACCCTCGCCTACCCCTACCGCCGCTTCAAGGCGTTGCATCTGCGCCATCACTGCGACGAGCGGCTGACCGACCCCTATGACGATCCGGAGAGCTATTATCTGGCTGAAAAGGATTGGAATGCGCTTTCGGCCCCGATGCGGGCGCTGCTCACCGCCAACAACACCTTGCTCGGCCGCATGATCCTCGGACCGGCGCTGATGGTGTTCGGCTTCTGGCGAGCCGAGATGAAACTGGTATGGGCCAACGTCAAGGGGCTGCGCGACGCATGGGTGCGGCATGCCATCGGCCTTGCGGCGCTGGTGTTGATCGTGACGCAGGGATTCGGCATTCCGTTGTGGCAATACATGCTCGCCGCCTATGGCGGCCTGTCGCTGATCGCGATCCGCACCTTTTGCGAACACCGCTGGGCGGAAGACCCGAAAGGCCGCACGATCATCGTCGAGCGCGCGCCGTTGCTGTCGCTGCTGTTCCTCAACAACAACCTTCACCTGGTGCATCACACCTTTCCGAATGTCGCATGGTACCGGTTGCCAGCGCTGCTGGACGCGCGGCGGGACGAATGGAAGACGATGAATGGAGGCTATGTGTTCGCCAGCTATCGCGAGATCTTCGCACGCTGGGCGTTGAAGGCAAAGGAGCCAGTGACCCACCCGGCGCTGCGCCGCGAAGCGCTTGCCGGCCGCGCCTTCCATCCGCGCATGCGGGCTGCTACCGCCGGACCGGCGAACAGTTGCGGCGTGCCGGCGCAGAAACAGGACGATTGAGCTTGCCCGCTGCAATGATCGCCGCCTTGCCGATGTACGACTGGCCGGAGGAATGCGCCAGCGTCGATGCGAAATGGGCGCGACTGCGTTCGCGGCTGGTGGAACTGGGGCTCGATGCGCCCGACTTCCTGACCCGCGGCGACGATTTCGACGCCTTGTGGCTGTCTCCGAAGCTGATGCTGGCGCAGACCTGCGCCTACCCGCTGGAGACGCGGCTGGCCGGCAAGGTGCGCTATGTCGCAACACCACATTACGACGCGCCGGGATGCACGCCGGGCCATTATCGCTCGGTAATCGTGGTGGCGGGGGCCCCGGACGATTCCCTGCCGCCGTCCAACGACGGTGCCCCCGACCTGCCGCCGATGGACCGAATGCGCTTGGCGTTCAACGGCCGGGATTCGCTCTCCGGCTTCGTTTCCCTCATGCGCGACTGCGAGATGCTCGGGCTCGACGAACCCGCGCCAGCGCTCGAGACCGGCGCGCACCGCGCCTCGATCCGCGCCGTGGCTGAAGGCAAGGCCGATGTCGCAGCCATTGACTGCGTGACATGGCAACTCGCGCTGACGCACGAACCTGCGGCGCTGGACGTCCGCGTCGCCGGATGGACCGGGCTGCGCCCCGCCCTGCCCTTCATCACGCGGCTGGATTGCCCGGATGACGAACTCACCTGCCTGCGCATGGCCGCAGGCGAGCAGTTCGGGGCAGTCGTGCTGGACCAACCGGTCGACCGGCCGGTTTGAAACACCACCCCCTCACCTCAAGGCCCTGGCCAGATCGCGGTCCGGAAAACAGGTCTCGGCGCGGCCGTTCTTGGCCTGCCAGTCGCCGATGGAACGGCGGGTCTTGAAACCGGGTAGGCCGTCTGCGCCGCCAACATCGTAGCCCTTCGCCTCCAGCGTCTTTTGCATCGCGGCGATGTCGGACCGGTGCAACCCACCGACCTCGCCCCACCCGGTCGAAAACCGCCTGTCGCCGAATTCGATGCGGTCCGCGACATGGCCGATGAACAGCGCGTAGAGATCGCTCTCGTTGTAGGATTTCAGCACGTAGAAATTCTCGGTGACGATGAAAGCCGGCCCGTGCCGCCCGGCCGGCATCAGCAGGAACCCGGGCTTGCGCATCTCGCCTTCAGGGAAAGGCCGGCCGCCGACACGGGTCACGCCCATCTTCGCGAAATCGGCCACGCGCAGCCCCTGGTCCGGCCCCTCGAAAGCGCAGGAGACGCCGGGTGGTACGGTGGCCTCGAACCCCCAGTCGCGCCCCTTCACCCAACCGAAATGGGCGAGATAATTGGCGATCGACGCCAAGGTGTCCGGCACCGAATTCCAGATGTCGCGCTTGCCGTCGCCATCGAAATCGACCGCATGCGCAAGAAACGACGACGGCAGGAACTGCGGCTGGCCGAGCGCGCCGGCCCAGGAGGAGCGCATGGCGGATGCCGGCGCAAGGCGTTTCTCAACGATCTGCAGGGCGGCGAGCAATTCCTTGCGGAAGAGGTCCTTGCGCGTCGACATGAACGCCTTGGTCGCCAGCACCTCGAAGGCATCGTGCGGGATCTTCACCCGGCCAAAGCCCGATTCGCGACCCCAGATGGCGACGACGATCCGGCCGGGCACGCCATAGCGCTTCTCGATGGCGGCAAGCGTGCGCGCATGCTTGCGCATCAGCGCCCGACCGGACGCCGAAAGATTGCGAAGCGTCTTTTCGGAGAAATAGGCGCCCGGCGAGCGGAACTCGGCCTGCATCTGCTTCTTCGGCGTCTGGGGCTTGGCGCCCGGCGTCACCAGATCGGGCAGTTTCCAGTTGATCGACACCGTGCCGAGCGCCGCATCGAATGTCGCCTGCGAGACGCCGGCCTTGCGCGCCTGCGGCCACAGGTCGTTGCTGAGCCAGTCGCGGAACTGCGCCTCCACCGCGGCCGATTGCGCCAACGCCGGAGTGGCGAGCGCCATCGCACCCCATGCGACAAGGATCGCCGCGAGAAACTGCCTGACCTGTCGCATCGTTTCACCATCGCTCCGATTCACCGGTCGAAGGGTAGAGTTCCGCCGCGCCGGCTTCAAGGTCGCACGTTCATCCGCCGGATACCTGCCCCGCTTCCCAGCCGAGCATCGCCCGCTTGCGGGTGATGCCCCAGTGGTAGCCGGTGAACGCGCCGGACTTGCCGAGCGCGCGGTGGCACGGAACCACGAAGGACATCGGGTTTGCGCCGACCGCCGCGCCGACGGCGCGCGATGCGGTCGGCTTGCCGATCCGCGCGGCGATCGACGAGTAGGTTTCGGCGCGCCCCATCGGGATTTCAAGCAGGGCGTTCCAGACCCGGACCTGGAAATCGGTGCCGATCATCACCACGCGCAACGGTTCGCCGGCTTGCCAGCGTAGCGGGTCGAACACGCGCGCCGCATAGGGCGCGGTCGCCGCCGAATCCTCCACATAGCGGGCATTCGGCCAGCGGGCGGACATGTCGGCCAAGGCTTCGGCCTCGCCGCCGGCATCGTTGAAGGCAAGGCCGCACAGGCCGCGATCGGTCACCATCACCAGCGCGATGCCGAAAGGTGAGGGATGGAAGCCGTAGCGGATCGTCAACCCCCCGCCGCGCGCCTTGAAATCCCCGGGGCTCATGGCCTCGTGCGTCACGAACAAATCGTGCAGCCGCCCTGGACCGGAGAGGCCGACCTCGTAGGACGCATCGAGGATCGGCGCGCCATCGGCCAAGAGCTTGCGGGCGTGATCGAGCGTCACCGCCTGCAGGAAGGCCTTCGGCGTGAGGCCCGCCCAGCGGCTGAATAGCCGTTGCAACGTGGCCGGATGCATGCCGGCATCGCGGGCGAGCGTGTCGAGCGCGGGCTGGTCGCGATAATCGAGGCTGATGCGCTCGACGATGGCGCGGATGATCTCGTAGTCTGAACCGGCGGGCGTAATGTCGTCAGCGAGGCGGGCGGAGAGTGTCATGGCGATGCTCCTTGTCTTTTGCCGCAGAAGATCACCTCCGGCGTTGCCCCGCCACCCGAAACGCTACGCCGCAAGTTCGGCGACGACAGCGTTCAGCAACAGGCGGCCTTTCGGCGTAACCCGCAGCCGCGCATTGCCGAACGGTTCGACCAGACCCTCTTCCTGCAACATGGCGAGGCGGCGCACATCGAAGGCGCGGCCGGACAGCCGTTCCCAGCGCGCGACGTCGAGGCCTTCGTGCAGGCGAAGACCCATCAGCAGCATCTCGTCGGCTTGCGCCGCTGCGTCGAGCGCCTCGGTCTCGGCGATGCCGGGCCCCTGCCGCTCGACCGCCGCAAGCCAGGTTTCCGGGTGGCGCTGCGTGATGGTGACCATGCGGCCCTCGCCCTCCATGCCGAATCGGCCATGGGCGCCGGGGCCGATGCCGGCGTAGTCGCCATAGCGCCAGTAGATGAGGTTGTGCCGGCTTTCGGCGCCGGGCACGGCGTGGTTCGAGACTTCATAGCCCGGCAGGCCGCGCGAGGCGGTCACTTCCTGCGTCTGGTCATACAGCGCGGCGGCATGGTCGGCGTCTGGAACCGGCAGCTTTCCCGCCGCATGCAGCGCGGCGAACGGCGTGCCCTCTTCCACCGTCAACTGGTAGAGCGACAGGTGGTCTGCGGCGAGGTCGATCGCGCGATCCAGCTCGTCGCGCCAGGCATCAGTGGTCTGGCCGGGACGGGCGTAGATCAGGTCGAAGGACAGGCGCGGGAAGGTCTCGCGCGCCAGCCGGATGGCGCTGAGCGCCTGCCCGACATCGTGCAGGCGACCGAGGAAACGCAGGTCCGCATCGTTCAGCGCCTGCACGCCAAGCGAGACGCGGTTGACGCCGGCCGCGCGGTAGCCGGCGAAGCGCTCTGCTTCCACCGAAGAGGGGTTGGCTTCGAGCGTGATTTCGGCGTCGCTGGAAAGCGTCCAAGCGTCAGCCACGCCCTCCAGCAAGGCGGCGACGGTCTGAGGCGCCATCAGCGACGGGGTTCCGCCGCCGATGAAGATGCTGGCGACGCTGCGCGTCCCGGTGAGCGCACGCATGTGCGCCATCTCGGCGAGGAATGCCGCGACGAAACGCGGCTGGTCGACGCCACCATGGCGGACATGGGAATTGAAATCGCAGTACGGACACTTGGCGGCGCAGAACGGCCAGTGGATATAGACGCCGAAAGCACTTTCGGAACCCGCACCCCGGCTGTTGCCGATGACGGTCTCACCGTGGTCAGGGACCCCCACCCCTACCCCTCCCCACAAGGGGGAGGGGAAATGTCTCCTCCCTGACCGTCGCCAATGCATGGCGTCGAATTGATCGACCAAGGCGCTGGACTGGCGGGTAGTTCCCCTCCCCCTTGTGGGGAGGGGTAGGGGTGGGGGTGATTCGTCAAGCAATTTCCCCGTTCATTCGCCCGCCAGGCATTGTTCGGCGAACAGCTTGAAGGCGCGCGCCCGGTGCGACAGCGCTTGCGCCTGCCCGGGCGTCCAGCCGTGTTTCTCGGCTGCGCTCATCTCGCCGAAAGTGCGTTCGTGTCCATCCGGCAGGAACACCGGATCGTAGCCGAAGCCGTTTGTCCCGCGCGGCGGCCAGACCAGCGTTCCGGGCGCTTCGCCGCGGAAGTATTCGACATGACCGTCGGGCCACACGAGGCTGAGCACGGCGACGAAGGCGCCGCGACGCTGCGCCGGCGCAACCGCGCCTTTTGCCTGCAACAGTTCCTCGACATTGCGCATCGCCATGGCGAAATCGCGCGATCCGTCCGGCCGGGTTGCCCAGTCGGCGGTGTGGACACCGGGCTTGCCGCCGAGCGCGTCGACGCAAAGGCCGGAATCGTCGGAGAGGGCGGGCAGGCCGGTCGCGCGCATCGCGGCCAGCGCCTTGGTGTGCGCGTTATCCTCGAAGGTCTCGCCGGTTTCCTCCGGCTCGGGCAGGCCGAGTTCGCCAACCGACGTCACCTCGATGCCGAAGGGGCCGATCAGGTCGCGGATTTCGGCAAGCTTGCCGGCGTTGTGGGTGGCGAGCACCAGTTGCCTGTCGCGAAAGCGTCTCATTCCAGATCCCAAAGTTTCGGTTCGGCGAATTCCACCGAATTGCCGGCGGGATCGCGCACATAAATCGAGCGCGCGCCGTTCGGCCAGCGGAAATCGGCGTCGATGGCGATGCCTTTCGCCTCGAAATGCGCGCGCCAGCCGTCGAGTTCCTCGACCGGGGCGCGAAAGCAGACG
>CALMYO010000063.1 GCA_937873685.1 uncultured Paracoccaceae bacterium | reverse complement strand
CGGGGGGCTCCCGGGGGGGGGGGCTTGGGCTGGCGCGCCGCGCGCAGCCTCCGGGGGGGGGCGGGGGGCCCCCCCCCCCCCGCCACAACCCGAGCCAACGCCCTGCGCGGCATTTTGTTGACCGGGCGCGATGTTCGGGCGGTGCAGGTGGCGATCAGGGAGCTTTTCGCAGTGCGCCGGCCCATTTCCCGAATGGCGGACGCCGCATGACCAGCCCCGATCCGAAGCAGGCTGGCGACAGCCGCGACATCGCCGCGTTGGTCCTGAACAGCTTGAGCCACCCGGTCATTATGGTCGATGCGCAAGGCTTCATCGCCTGGTCGAATACCGACGCGGAGTTCTTCTTTTCCTCTTCTTCCAGTTTCATGGCCAGGAAGCGGTTGGAACACTTCCTTCCCTTCGGCAGCCCAGTGATCACGCTGGTCAACCAGGTGCGCGAGAACGGCGCGCCGGTCAATGAATACGCTGTCGACCTCTCCTCGCCGCGCCTTGGCGCAGAGCGCGTCGTCGACGCTTTCGTCTCTCCGGTCAACGAGTTGCCGGGTGCGGTCGCGGTGATGTTTCGCGAGCGTTCGCTTGCTGACAAGTTCGACAAGCAACTCACCCATCGCGGCGCGGCGCGCTCGGTCACCGGCCTTGCAAGCATGCTGGCGCACGAGATCAAGAACCCGCTCTCCGGCATTCGCGGCGCGGCGCAGCTTTTGGAGATGGTGGTCTCCGATTCCGACCGCAGCCTCACCCAGCTGATCACCGCCGAGACTGACCGCATCGTTTCGCTGGTCGATCGCATGGAGGTGTTCTCCGATGAGCGCCCGGTAAACCGGGAGGCGGTCAACATCCACATCGTGCTCGACCGGGTGAAGGCGATCGCCGAGACCGGATTCGGCCGCTCCGTCCGGTTTGTCGGCGAATACGATCCGTCGCTGCCGCCGGTCTGGGCCAATCAGGACCAACTGATCCAGGTCTTCCTGAATCTGGTGAAGAACGCGGTGGAAGCCCTTGTGGGCGTTGAAAATCCGGAGATCAGGCTCGCCACCGCGTTTCGTCCGGGCATTCGCCTGTCGGTACCGGGCGTGCGCGAACGCGTTTCGTTGCCGCTGGAGTTCATCGTCCAGGACAACGGCCCCGGCGTGCCCGCCGATCTGGTGCCGTACATGTTCGATCCGTTCATCACCACCAAGCCCAACGGCTCGGGTCTCGGACTTGCGCTGGTGGCCAAGATCATTGGCGACCATGGCGGCGTGATCGAATGCGATTCGCAGCCGCGCCGCACGATGTTTCGCATCCTCATGCCGGCATGGAAGGGCGAAGCTGGCGAATCCGGGGCAACGAGCGCATGAGCAAGGGTACAATCCTGATCGCGGACGATGACGCGGCTATCCGCACGGTGTTGAACCAGGCATTCTCGCGCGCCGGTTTCGAAGTGCGCGTAACCTCCAACGTCGCCACACTGTGGCGTTGGGTCTCCTCCGGCGAGGGCGATCTGGTGGTCTCTGATGTCGTCATGCCCGACGACAACATCTTCGATGTGCTTCCGCGCATGAAGAAGGCGCGCCCCGATCTGCCGGTGATCGTGATGAGCGCCCAGAACACCTTCATGACGGCGATCCGCGCCTCGGAAGCGGGCGCTTACGAATACCTGCCGAAACCTTTCGACCTGGCCGAGTTGATCCGCATCGCAGGGCGGGCGCTTGCCGAGCCGAAGAAGGAGAAAACGCCGCGTCGTGCCGAGCCGCAGGAACAGGAATCGATGCCGCTGGTCGGCCGCTCGGCCGCGATGCAGGACATCTATCGCGTGCTCGCGCGCATCATGCAGACGGATCTGACCGTGATGATCGTCGGCGAATCGGGCACCGGAAAGGAGTTGGTCGCGCGCGCCCTGCACGAGTATGGCAAACGCCGCAGCGGCCCATTCGTCGCCATCAACATGGCGGCGATCCCGCGCGACCTGATCGAATCGGAGCTTTTCGGACACGAGAAGGGCGCATTCACCGGCGCTCAGGCGCGCTCCAGCGGGCGCTTCGAACAGGCGGAAGGCGGTACGCTGTTCCTCGACGAGATCGGCGACATGCCGATGGAGGCGCAGACCCGGCTGCTGCGTGTGTTGCAGCAGGGCGAATACATGACGGTTGGCGGGCGCACCCCCATCCGCACCGATGTGCGCATCGTCGCGGCCACCAACAAGGATCTGCGCACGCTGATCAATCAGGGGCTGTTTCGCGAAGATCTGTTCTACCGCCTCAATGTGGTGCCGCTGCGCCTGCCGCCGCTGCGCGAACGGGCGGAGGACGTGCCGGACCTCGTACGTCATTTCATGCGCATCGCATCGAAGGACGGCCTCGACGCCAAGCGCATTTCGCCGGACGCCATGGACCAGATGAAATCCTACCCATGGCCGGGCAATGTGCGCGAACTGGAAAATCTGGTGCGCCGGCTGTCTGCGCTCTACGCGCAGGAGGAAATTACGGCCGAGGTCATCGAACAGGAGTTGCGCATCGACCAGCGCGCCGGGCCAATCGCCGAAAGCATCGCCGCCGGCGAGCCGGAGACCATCGCCCGGGCGGTCGAGCGTAATCTCAACACCTACTTTACCTCGTTTGGTGAGAACCTGCCGCCGCCGGGGCTGTATCATCGGGTGATAGCGGAAGCGGAAAAACCGCTTCTGCTGGCGGCGCTGGCGGCGACCCGCGGCAACCAGATTCGCGCCGCCGAGCTGCTCGGCGTCAATCGAAACACCTTGCGCAAGAAGATTCGTGATCTCGGCATCGCGGTTTATCGCGGCGGCCGGTTGACCTGACCTGACCTGACCGGAAAGGCAGGCGTTTTCCGGCGCAAATAACAGCGCGCTGCAACGTTTTCCCCAGTCGCGCAAAGCTTTGTTGCAATTCGGCCACAAAGCGTTGCACAATCGCAACGCCATGATGACCCTTGAACTGCCGCTGTGATGGCCTTGCAATCCGAAGTGATCCCGCTCGATCCGGTCGAAGACGCGCCGGTCCGTCGCTGGCGCAGCGTGCGCCTTCCGGTGCAAGGCGTCATCGCAGTGATCGGCGCCCTTGTCACCGCCGCGATTTCATTCGTCATCCTGACCGGCCTGACGACCATTGAGCCGGACGGCGAGGTGATCGCCGTAGCGATGGTCGCCAACGGCGTCTTCGTCGCCTGGCTGGTGTTCCTGATCGGCAAGGAAATCTTCCGCATTGCCGCGGCGCGGCGTCGCGGCAAGGCCGCATCACGGCTGCATGTGCGCATTGTCACGCTGTTTTCGCTTGTGGCCGCGATCCCGGCGATCGCGATTGCACTTGTCGCCTCGGTCACCCTCGATCTCGGCCTCGATCGTTGGTTCGAGATCCGCACCAAGACGATTGTCAGTTCCTCGCTGCATGTCGCCCGTTCCTATCTGAACGAGAACGCCACCAACCTGCGCGATACGTCGGTCAACCTGGCGTTTCTGCTCGACAGCCAGCGTAGCCTATACAGTCTGGATCGCACGGGTTTTCGCCAGTTGCTGACGCAACAGGCGTTGGCGCGCGGTCTGCTCGGAGCTTCCGTACTACGGAACGACGGCACGCCGATCATCAGCGCCGACATCACGACGGACCGGCCCCTGCCAGCAGTGCCGGGCGATGCGCTCGATGCTTTGAAGGACGGGCGTCCGGTCATTATTCCGCCCGGTGTCACCAATCTCGTCGGTTCGGTTGTTCAACTGCGCGACATTCCCGAAGCCATTCTCTACACGGTGCGCGCCGTCGATCCCGAAGTCATTGCCTCGATGCGGCTGATGGAACAGAACACCGACGAGTATCAGGGCTTGGAGTCGAGCCGCACCAATATCCAGATCGCCTTCGCGCTGCTCTATCTTGGATTGACCCTGATCGTGCTCCTGTCGGCGATCTGGACCGGAATCGCCGTCGCCAACCGTCTGGTGCGGCCGATCCGGCAATTGATCGGCGCCGCCGAGGCGGTCTCCGAGGGCGATCTCGACGTGCGGGTTCCTGTGCGGTCTTCCGATGGCGATGTTGGCTATCTCGGCCAGACCTTCAACACCATGCTTCGCCAGTTGACGGCGCAACGCAATGAAATCCTCGAAGCAAAGGACCAGGTCGACGAACGCCGCCGCTTTTCCGAGGCGGTACTGGCCGGCGTCAGCGCCGCCGTCATCGGCGTCGACGGGCAGGGGCGCGTCACCATCCTGAACCGATCGGCGCAATCCATGTTCCGGTTCGGGCAGGCAAATCCGATCGGCCAGCCAATCGACGAATCGTTGCCCGACATTGCGCCGCTTTTCGAACAGGCGATCGCGCAACAGCGGTCCAGCCTGCAAAAACAGATCGAAATCACCGACCGGGTGGGACGTGCCCGGACCCTGAACGTTCAGGTGACTATGGAGGAGGCGGACGCGGAAGACCATTCGTTCGTGATCACCATCGACGACATCACCGAACTGGTGCAGGCGCAACGCTCGATGGCCTGGGCGGATGTTGCACGCCGCATCGCCCACGAGATCAAGAACCCGCTGACCCCGATCCAGCTTTCCGCCGAGCGCATCCGCCGCCGCTATGGCAAGGTGATCGGTGAGGATCGCGCGGTGTTCGACCAATGCACCGACACGATCATCCGACAGGTCGGCGACATCGGCCGCATGGTCGACGAGTTCTCGTCCTTCGCCCGCATGCCGAAACCGAACATGGGTGTGCATGACCTGCGTACCGTCCTGCGCGAAGCAACCTTCCTTGTGGAAGTATCGCGCGACGACATTTCGTTCGAGCGCGAGATCCCCGACAGCCCGCTTGTCTGCCGTTTTGACGAGCGCCTGATGGGGCAAGCTTTCGGCAATGTGGTCAAGAATGCTGCGGAAGCCATTGATTCAGCGCGATCCGACCCGTCGCGCGCTGATGATGCCGGATTTCGCGGGCGCGTTCTGGTGCGCGCCGCAACAGATGGCGAAAGCGCCATCAGGGTCGACATCATCGACAACGGCAAGGGGTTACCGGCGGAGAATCGTCACCGGTTGCTGGAGCCCTACATGACGACGCGCGAGAAGGGGACAGGCCTCGGACTGGCGATCGTGCAGAAGATCATTGAGGACCACGGCGGGCGTCTGGAGTTGAACGACGCGCCGGAGGATTTTGACAATGGGCGCGGCGCGATGATCACCATCGTCCTGCCGGCCCAACCGCAGCAGGCCGCGCTCGGCGGCACACTGGAAAACGGAGAACGGTGAGCCATGGCTTCGGACATTCTGGTCGTCGACGACGAGGCCGATATTCGTGAGATCGTTGCCGGCATCCTTGAAGACGAGGGATACGAGGCGCGAACGGCATCCGACAGCGACAGCGCGCTTGCGGCAATCAATGCGCGCGTTCCGCGTCTGGTGTTTCTCGACATCTGGCTTCAGGGCAGCAAGCTGGACGGTCTGGCGCTGCTCGACGAGATCCACGCGCTGCATCCGACGCTCCCCGTGGTGATGATCTCCGGCCACGGCAACATCGAGACCGCGGTTTCGGCGATCAAACGCGGCGCCTATGACTACATCGAGAAGCCGTTCAAGGCCGACAGGCTGGTGTTGATTGCCGAGCGCGCGCTCGAAACCTCCAAGCTGCGCCGCGAGGTGGAAGATCTGAAAAAGCGGTCCGGCGCCCCGATCGAGATGACCGGCAAATCGCATGCCATGAACCAGTTGCGGCAGACAATCGAGCGCGTCGCGCCGACCAACAGCCGTGTGATGATTCTCGGCGCCACCGGATCGGGCAAGGAGATGGTGGCGCGCGCGCTGCATGCAGCTTCGCCGCGCGCCGATGCGCCATTCGTTGTGTTGAACGCCGCCGCGATCACGCCAGAACGCATGGAAGTCGAACTGTTCGGCTCGGAAGAAAACGGCGTCAGCCGCCGCGTCGGCGCGCTGGAGGAGGCGCATGGCGGCGTGCTTTATCTTGAAGAAATCGCCGACATGCCGCGCGAGACGCAAAACAAGATCCTGCGTGTTCTGGTCGAACAGACGTTTGAACGCGTCGGTGGCACGCGCAAGGTCAAGGTCGACGTGCGCATCATCTCCTCGACCGCCGCCAATCTGGAAGCCATGATCGCCGAAGGCCAGTTCCGGCAGGACCTCTACCACCGGCTTGCCGTGGTGCCGATCCGCGTTCCGCCGCTTTCCGAGCGTCGCGAGGACATCCCGCTTCTGGTCGAGACCTTCATGGCGCAGATCGGCGGACAGACCGGCATCAAGCCGTGCGCAATCGGCGAGGACGCCATGGCGGTGTTGCAGGCGCATGACTGGCCAGGCAACCTTCGCCAGCTGCGCAACAACATCGAGCGCCTGATGATCCTGACCCGTTCAGGCGATGATGCATCGGTGATTTCCGCGGACATGCTGCCGTCGGAAATCGGCGACATGTTGCCGAAATCGCCATCCTCGTCGGATGAACACATCATGGCGCTGCCACTACGTGAGGCGCGCGAGCGTTTCGAGCGCGACTATCTGGTCGCCCAGATCAACCGCTTTGGCGGAAACATATCGCGCACGGCGGAATTCGTTGGTATGGAGCGCTCCGCATTGCACAGGAAACTGAAATCGCTCGGAGTGTGATTCATGCGCGTCATAATCTGCGGCGCCGGCCAGGTTGGCTATGGCATAGCCGAGCGCCTGGCCGCCGAGGACAATGACGTCTCCGTCATCGACACATCGGCGACGCTTGTCCAGCGCATTCGCGATACGCTAGACGTGCGCGGTTTCGTCGGCCACGGCGCCCATCCCGACATGCTTTCGGCGGCCGGCGCCGACCAGGCCGACATGATCATTGCTGTGACGCTCTACGATGAGGTGAACATGGTGGCCTGCCAGGTCGCCCATTCGCTGTTCAATGTGCCGACGAAGATCGCCCGGATCCGCGCGCAGTCGTATCTGGAAACCCACTACCGCGATCTTTTTTCCTCCGATCACATGCCGATCGACGTGATCATCTCGCCGGAGCGCGAGGTGGGAGATGTCGTGTTGCGGCGCATCGCACTGCCTGGCGCGCAGGACGCGGTGCTGTTCTGCGACGACAAGGTGGCGGCTCTGGCGATCGAATGCGCCGAGGAATGCCCGGTCATCAATACGCCGCTCAGCCAGTTGAGCGACCTTTTCCCCGATCTGACGGCGACCGTCGTCGGCGTCTATCGTGGCGAGCGGCTGTTCATTCCCCATTCGACCGACCAGTTGCTGGTGGGAGACCTTGCCTATGTGGCGTGCGACCGCAACCAGGTGCGGCGCACGCTAGGCCTCTTCGGCCATGATGAGGCCGAGGCGACCCGGATTGTCATCGCCGGGGGCGGTAATGTCGGCCTCTATGTCGCTTCCGAACTGGAGAAGCGGCAATCACGCAAGAAGGTCAAGATGATTGAGGCGTCGCGCGAGCGCGCCGTGGCGATTGCAGACCAGTTGCGCCGCACCGTAGTGTTGCACGGCAGCGCGCTCGACCAGACAATACTCACCGAGGCCGATGCGCAGGACGCCGACCTGATCGTTTCTTTGACCAACGACGAGCAGATCAACCTGTTGTCCTGCGTACTGGCCAAGCAACTCGGTTGCCGCTCGGCTATGGCGC
>CALMYO010000062.1 GCA_937873685.1 uncultured Paracoccaceae bacterium | reverse complement strand
GGCAGGTTGAGCACTTGCCACACTGCCGCGACCTGCGCCTTGATGTCGCCGGCAAGAACGCCGCGAACCGGCGTCTGGATCGACGGCATCTCCATCCGCGGCGTAATCCGCGCCGGGTTGTTCACCCAGCGGTCGAACCATTCGCGGGCAGTGCGCCTGGCGGTGTCGCGCGGCAGCTTGTAGCTCTGACGCACGAAGGTCGGGCCACCCTTGCCGGCAAGGGTGTTGCGGCTGGTTTCAAGCTGGCGGCTCAAGGCCGCGTGCGGCGGGCGTGGCGGTATCGTCATGGGCGCCTCCGGACAGGAAGCTAACGCGCTTTTGTGACAGTTGCGAGTCAATTGTGCCGCTATGTGCCGGTTGCGGAACGACGCGCACAACACGACGAAGGGCCGCGCCGGCCTCGCCAACGGCTTGAGACAGGCCGCGATCCGCGATAACCGGGACGCCAAAACCCGCACCACGCCAGGAACTTGCCGATGCCACGCCCGAACCTTCCCGCCGGCCATCCAGACGGCATTGAAGACAAGAAGGCGTTCGTGCAAGTCTGGTTCACGCAACTGCGCGACCGCATCTGCGCGGCGCTGGAAATGCTCGAAGACGATGTGGCCGGCCCGCTCGCCGAATGCCCGGCCGGACGGTTCGTGCGCACGCCGTGGCTGCGCGACGGCGGCGCCGGCGGCGGCGGGCAGATGTCGATGCTGGCCGGCCGCGTCTTCGAGAAGGCCGGCGTGCACGTCTCCACCGTCCACGGCGAGTTCTCGCCGGAATTCCGAAAGCAGATCCCCGGGGCGGAGGAAGACCCGCGTTTCTGGGCCTCCGGCATTTCGCTGATCGTGCATCCGCAGAACCCGAACGTGCCGGCCGTGCACATGAACACCCGCATGGTGGTGACGACCAGCCAGTGGTTCGGCGGCGGGGCCGACCTGACGCCGGTGCTGAACCGCCGGCGCACACAGGATGATCCCGACACAGCCGATTTCCATGCCGCGATGCAGGCTGCCTGCGACGTCCATGCGGTGGCCGATTACCCGCGCCTGAAGCAGTGGTGCGACGAGTATTTCTTCCTGCCGCACAGGAACGAGCCACGCGGTATCGGCGGCATCTTCTACGACTGGCTGCGCTCGCCGGTCGAGGCCGGCGGCTGGGACGCCGATTTCGCCTTCACGCGCGATGTCGGCCTTGCCTTCCTCGACATCTATCCGCGGTTGGTGCGGCGCAATTTCAACACGCGCTGGACGCAGGCCGACCGTGAGGAACAGCTGGTTCGCCGCGGCCGCTATGTCGAATACAACCTGCTCTACGATCGCGGCACCATCTTCGGCCTGAAGACCGGCGGCAATGTCGCATCGATCCTGTCGTCGATGCCGCCGGTGGTGAAGTGGCCGTAATGCCGCACCGGCCGGCTCCGATTTCCGCCGCATTTGCGTGGTCGGTTTCTTCCTGCCTCGTTAACAAAGGGAGGGTTCGCCATGAAGGAGTTTCATTGCGGCACACTGGTTCCAGGTTGCGACTGGCACACCCAGGCGGAGGAACCGGCCGACATCGTGATGCGCGCTGTCGAGCATATTCGCCAGGTTCACGGCGATGTGCGCGAATCGACCGTTGAAGCGATCAAGGAACGCATCCGCGACGCGAAGAAGAAAGCTGCGTAGAACGTCCGTTCACGTATCGTCTTTCGTCTCCAGCAACGCCTCGCGCGACAGCGTGAAGTCGGAGGCGATCCAGCGCTCGGTCAGTTGCGCCAGCGCCGCGCCGATTTGCGGCCCGGCAGCGATACCACGGGCGATCAGGTCGGCGCCGCGCACCGGCATGTCTGGTTTCTCCCACGTTTCCGCGACATTCACCTGGCGCAGATGATTGGCAGCTGCGTGCAGTGCCGCGTGATCGTCGGCGGCCTTGGCGCGCGCAGAAGCGAGAGCGAGGCGCAGCCGGTCGGCCAGGGGCTGGCGGCCCGCTTCGAAGAGCAGGCGGCGCAGAGTCCGGTCGTCCATTTCTGGCGATATCGCGCCGACGAACGCCCAGGCGACCAACCGGTCGCGTTCGGCATTGGCCATGCGCAGACGCTCGGCAAGCGTGGCCATGCGTGCGGCGTCCGGCGGCACGATCGCTTCAAGCCGCACAAGAGGATCCGGCGTCCAGCCGAGATCGCGCTCGGCGGAAAGCAGGCCCGGCATGGCGTCGATGCCCCATTTCTCGCTTTCAGGCAGCACCGCTGTCAGAACGCCGGTCTGGCGCATCCACAGCAGCGTGCGGCCGGGGTCGGGTGCGGACAGCAGTTTGCGGAGTTCGGCCCAGACCCGTTCAGCCGACAGGCCGGCCAGGCCGCCCTTCAGCCGGGCGCAGGCTTTCAGCCCCTCGGCGTCCGGCCGTCCCGACCCGTACCAGGCATGGAAGCGGAAGAAGCGCAGGATGCGCAGGTAATCCTCGCCGATACGCGCCTCGGCATCGCCGATGAAGCGCAGCAACCCGGCGCGCAGGTCGCCAATGCCGCCGACATCGTCATGCACGGTTCCGTCGGCGTCGCAATAGAGAGCGTTGATGGTGAAGTCGCGCCGCTCGGCGTCTTCGCGCCAGTCGCGTCCGTAACGCACCCTGGCGCGGCGCCCGTCGGTCTCGACGTCGCGGCGCAGCGTCGTCACCTCGTAGCCGCGATGCCCGGCGACGACGGTGACGGTGCCGTGGTCGTAGCCGGTCGGAACCGCGCGAAACCCGGCTTGCGCGGCGCGGCGCATCGTCTCGTCCGGCAATGCGGTGGTGGCGATGTCGATGTCGCTCACGGGGCGGTCGAGCAGCGTGTTGCGCACCGCGCCGCCCACCACGCGCGCCTGTTCGCCATCGGCGTTCAGCACGGCAAGCAGGCGCTGCAGCGCCGGATCGGCAAGCCACGGCGCGCGACCGGCGATCGAGAGGGCTTCGCTCATGGCCACAGCCGCTCCGTCATCATGCGGATGATGCCGGCGGTGCCGCCCCAGATATGCCGTTCGCCATAGGGCATCGTGTAGAAGAACCGTTCCTTGCCCCTGCCACCCGCGGCTGTCGCGGCGGTGGTGGGCGCGGTCGGCGAGGAAGGCGAGCGGCGTCTCGAAGATGGCGCCCCCCTCGTCCGGGTTCGGCGTCAGCAGCGCATTCGGACGCACCACCGCCAGCACCGGCGAGATGCGGTAGCCGGAGCCGGAAAGGTAGTCCGGCAGGCGACCGACGATCTCGACCTGCGACGGTTCGAGGCCGATCTCCTCGTTCGCCTCGCGCAACGCCGCAACTTCCGGCGAGCCGTCGCCGGGGTCGATCACGCCGCCCGGAAACGCCACCTGTCCGGAATGGCTGCGCAGGTGGCTGGCGCGTTGCGTCAGGATCACCGAGGCCCCGTCCGGGTGGTCGACCGCGCCGATCAGCACCGCGGCATGACGGTACTGGCGGGCCAGCGCCTCGGGCGTGTAGTCGGGATTGAGCACATGGTCGCCGTGGTCGCCCGGCCGGCCGGCCGGATCCTGCGCGGCGGCGCGGGCGCGGAAATCGGCGATGCCGAAGCGCATGTCACCTGCTCTCGCAAGCATCAGCGCACGCCCTCGGACAGGGAAGCGGCCGGCGCAACCGGAAAGGCTTTTCCGCGCGAGCGCACCACGAACATGGCCGACTGACCTTCGCCTTCAGGTTCGCCGAGCGCGACCAGGTCGTACATCACGGCGCGGCTGACCAGCGCCTCCAGGCGCCCCCGCACATGCAGGTATGGCTTTACGCCGCCGGTCCCCGCTTCGGTCTCGAACCGCAGCGGATGCTCCGGCCCGGCCTCGACAATGTCGCCGACATTGGTGCGAAATGTCAGCGCCTGATTCGCGCCTTTCCCCTCGACCGTCATCTCCACGGCGAGGAACGGCGCGTCTTCCACCCGGATGCCGACTTTTTCCACCGGCGTGACGAGGTAGGTCCGGCCATCCTCGTCCTTGCGCAGAACGGTGGAGAACAGGCGCACAAGAGGCGCGCGGCCAATCGGCGTGCCGAGATAGAACCACGTTCCATCGGCGCGGATTTCCATGTCGAGATCGCCGCAGAACGGCGGATTCCACTTTTCCACCGGCGGAAATCCGCGCCCGGACGCCGCAGCGCGGGCGATCATGGCCTCCAGCGCGCCGGTTCCGCCGCCCTTTGCCGGATTGTCGCCAGCGGATTTTTCGTCGCGTTTGTTCATGCAACACGAAATAGTCACCATTGCGCCGCTTGTCAGCCCGAAAGCTTGGGTTACTTTGTCGGGTCAATGCGCCGCGTCGCGCTGAATCGCAGCGGCCCCGATCAACTGGAGAATGCGTCGATGAGCATGCAGGCGCCGGTGACCCCGGTTGACGAGAAAGCGGTGATCGCGGAGGCGGAGGCGGCGCTGGCCGATATCAGGCGCGTGCGCCAGAATGTGGCCGCGGTGATTTTCGGCCAGGAAGCGGTGGTGGAACGCGCGCTGGTGTCGATCCTTGCCGGCGGCCATGCGCTCCTCGTCGGCGTGCCGGGCCTTGCCAAGACCAAGCTGGTCGACACGCTCGGCACGGTGCTCGGCCTCAGCGCGGGGCGCGTGCAGTTCACGCCCGACCTGATGCCGGCCGACATCATCGGTTCCGAAGTGCTCGACCAGGACGCTTCTGGCCGCCGCTCGTTCCGATTCGTCAGGGGGCCGGTGTTCACACAGTTGCTGATGGCCGACGAGATCAACCGCGCCAGCCCGCGCACGCAATCGGCGCTGCTGCAGGCGATGCAGGAGTATCACGTCACCGTCGCCGGCCAGCGCCACGACCTGCCGGCGCCGTTCCATGTGCTGGCGACCCAGAATCCGCTGGAACAGGAAGGAACCTACCCGCTGCCGGAGGCGCAGCTTGACCGGTTCCTGATGCAGATCGATGTCGGCTATCCGGAACTGGAGGCCGAACGCCGCATCCTGATCGAAACGACCGGCATTTCCGACCAGAAGGCTTCGGGCGCAATTGACGCGCCACGCCTGCAGGCCTTGCAGCATCTGGTGCGGCGCATGCCGGTGCCGGAAAGCGTCGTAAACGCCATTCTCGACCTGGTGCGCTCGGCGCGGCCTGGAACCGCGAAGGCCGAGAACGAGCGTCTGATTGCCTGGGGTCCGGGGCCCCGCGCCAGCCAGGCGCTGACGCTGACGGCGCGCGCCCGCGCGCTCTACGACGGTCGCCTCGCACCCTCCGTCGACGATGTGCGCGCGCTGGCCGAGCCGGTGCTGCAGCATCGCATGGCGCTCACCTTCGCCGCGCGCGCCGAGGGCGCCAACGTCCGTGACGTGATCGCGCGGCTGGCGAAAGCGGTCGGCTGATGGCCGCAATAGGTCAGCGCGTCGGCGCGGTACCGCATCACGATGCACTGGCGCGCGGCCGGCTGCGCGCCTCGCTCGTGCCGGACCTGCTGATCGAGGCGCGTCGCATCGTCTCGACCGTGATCGCCGGCTGGCATGGAAGGCGGCGGCGGGGCATCGGCGAGAGCTTCTGGCAGTTCCGTCCCTATGTCGAAGGCGAGACGCTTGCGCGCATCGACTGGCGGCGATCGGCGCGTGACGACCACACCTATGTGCGCGACCAGGAATGGGAAGCCGCGCACACTGTCTGGCTGTGGCTCGATGAAAGCCCGTCGATGCTCTACAAGTCGGCGCCGGCGACCGTGTCGAAGGAATCGCGCGGGCTGGTGCTCACCCTGGCCATGGCCGAACTGCTGGCGCGTTCCGGCGAACGTGTGGGGTATCCCGGCCTGCAGCGGCCTATCACGGCGCGAAACGGCGCGGAGCGTCTGGCCCGCGCGTTGGCGACCGTCGGTTCTGGCGCGCTGCCCGCCCGTCCCTCGCTCGACGATGTGCGCCGCCACAGCGAGTTCGTGCTGTTTTCCGATTTTCTCGATCCCGTGGAAGAAACGCTTGGACTGCTGCAGGCGATCGCCGATCGCGGCGCGCGCGCCCATCTGGTCGAGGTCGCCGATCCGGCGGAGGAGACTTTCCCCTATCGCGGCCGCACCGAATTCGAGGATCCGGAGACCGGCATGCGGCTGACCGCCGGGCGCGCCGAGAAGTGGGCTGAGGCCTACCAGTTTGCCTACATGGCGCGGCGCGAGACCTTGCGCGACCATTGCCGCCGCCTTGGCTGGAGCTACATTGTCAATCGCACCGATCGCTTGGCCTCCGAGGCGCTGGTGGCGCTGCACACCCAGCTTTCCGGCCTATTACACGAGGGAGGGCGTTGATGGGCGCCTTTCCCGCCATCGCCTTCGGCTCGCCCGCCTTGCTGGCTGCGCTCGTGCTGCTGCCAGCAATCTGGTGGCTGCTGCGGTTTACCCCGCCGAAGCCACGTACGGAAGCGTTTCCACCGCTTCGCATCCTGCTTTCGGTCGTTCGCCGCGAGGAGACGCCGGCGCGCAGCCCTTGGTGGTTGACGCTACTGCGCCTCGCGATGGCGGCGCTGGTGATCGTCGCGCTCGCCCGGCCCGTTCTCAATCCTTCGCCGGTTGCGATCGCCGGCTCTGCGCCGGTGGCGCTGCTGGTCGACAACAGCTGGGCGACGGCGCGGGATTGGGACCGACGGCGCGATGCGGCGCTGGCGCTGATCGACCAGGCCGACCAGGCCGGCGCGCCGGTCGCGGTGGCGTTTTCGGTCGCACCCGCCAATGCCGATGTGGAAATCGTCAGCGCCGAACAGGCGCGCGACGCCTTCATGGCGGCCGAACCGCAACCGTTGAACGGCGACCGCAACGCGGCCTTCGCCCGCCTGCTGGCGGCGCTTGAACGGCTCGGCGACAACGCCCGCTTCGGTCTGCTGGCGGTGCTCGACGACGGGCTCGCCCGCGACGGCGAGTTCGACGGGGAAGCCCTGCAGCGTCTCGCCGGGGCGGATGCGCCGGTGGAACGCGTGCTGTGGTACGTTTCCCCGATTGACGATTTGCGGGTCATCGCCAATGCCGGCAATGGCGCCGAGGCTTTCGACGTGACGCTGGTGCAGGCCGAAAGCGGCGGCGCTGAACCGGCCGATATCGGCGCTTTCGACGAAAAGGGCCGCCAGATCGGCGAGACGACCGCCGGTTTCGAGGATGGCGAAATCGCCGAAACCGGCTTCGAAGCGCCGTTCGAATTGCGCAACGACTACGCGCTGCTGCGCATCTCCGGGCAGGAGCATGCCGGCGCGGTGTGGCTGATCGACGAGAATTCGCGCCGCCGCCGCGTCGGGCTGGTTTCGGGCGAGACCGGCGACCAGGCGCTGCCATTGCTGTCGCCGCTGTATTACATCACCCGCGCGCTGTCGCCCTTCGCCGATCTTGTGGAGGCGCGCACCGGCGATCTTGCGCGCGACATCGCCGAAATCATCGACAAGCGCCCCTCTGTGATCGTCATGTCCGACATCGGCACGCTGCCGGACGATGCGGTGGCCGCCCTGTCGACTTGGGTGGACGAGGGCGGCGTGCTGGTGCGCTTTGCCGGTCCGCGCGTCGCCGCCGGATCGGCGGAGGACCCGCTGTTGCCGGTCACGCTGCGGATCGGCGAGCGGGCGCTCGGCGGCGCGCTGTCCTGGACCGAGCCGCAACCGGTCGACGCGTTCCCCGCTATCGGACCCTTCGCCGGCATGCCGGCGCCGAAGGATGTCAGCGTCAATCGACAGCTGCTGGCCGAGCCCGATCCGGACCTCGCCGACCATACCTGGGCGACCCTGACGGACGGCACACCGCTGGTGACTGGCGCTGCGCGCGGCAAGGGCACGATGGTGTTCTTCCACGTCACCGCGGAGGCGACCTGGTCGAACCTCCCGATCTCCGGTTCCTTCGTCGAGATGCTGCGGCGGGTGCTGAAACTGGCGCGCACCAGCACAGGACTCTCGTCCGGGCAGGCGGAAGCGGCGGCGCTCGCCCCGCTTCGCGTCCTGAACGCCGCCGGCGAACTGGCGCCGCCGCCGGCGCAGGTCAAGCCGCTGCCGGCCGACAAGACGACACCTGACATCGACAACCCGCCCGGCCTCTATGGCGCGGCGGACGGGTTCGTGGCGCTGAACCTGATGAACGCAGACGTGACGCTCGCTCCGCTTTCGCCGCCGCAGCTTTCCGTTCCGGTGACGACGGCAAGCTATGCGCCGCCGGCCGAGAGCGACCTGCGCGGGCCGCTGTTCTTCGTCGCCGCGCTGCTGTTTGCGCTCGACATGCTGGCGGTGCTGTGGATGAATGGGCTGCTGCGCTCCCGCCCGTCGGCTGCGGCGCGCGCTCCGGTGGCCTCGACCCTGTTGATTGCCGGCCTTGCCTTGGCCATGCTCGCCGTCCCCGGCTCCGCGCGGGCGCAGGACGCACAACCGAACGATGCGGCGCTGATCGAACAGGCGTCGATCACGCGGCTCGCCTATGTCAAGACCGGCATCGCGGCGACCGACGCGACCACGGAAGCCGGCCTGCGCGGCCTGACGGTGTTCCTGCGTTCGCGCACCGCCTTCGAACCGGGCGATCCGGTCGGCGTCGATCCCGCGACCGACGAATTGTCGTTCTTCCCGATGCTCTACTATGCCATCGACGCGTCCGGGCCAATGCCAGGCGACGAGGTGATCGCGCGGCTCGACGCCTACATGCAGGGCGGCGGATCGATCCTGTTCGACACGCGTGATCAGCTTTCTTCCGGGCTCGACGGCAGCGGTTCGGCGGAGAACCAGCGCCTGCGCGAGATTCTCGACGGGCTCAACATCCCGCCGCTGGAGCCGGTGCCGGGCGATCACGTGCTGACCAAGGCGTTCTACCTGCTGAACGATTTCCCCGGCCTGCATGTCGGAGGACCGTTGTGGGTGGAGGCGCTGAACGCGCAACAGGCTGCCGACAGGCCGGTGCGATCCGGCGACGGCGTGTCGCCGATCCTGATCACCGGCAATGATTTCGCCGGGGCCTGGGCGGTCGACGACCAGCTGAAGCCGTTGCTTCCGATGACCTCCGTCGATCCGATGCAGCGGATGTACGCGTTCCGCGCTGGCGTCAACATCGTGATGTACATGCTGACCGGCAACTACAAGGCCGATCAGGTGCATGTGCCCGCACTTCTTGAGAGGCTCGGACAATGAACTGGTCCGTCGCCTTCCAGCCACTTGTTTCCCTGCCGCTCCTTGTCGCGGCGATCGCGCTGCTTCTGGCGCTTGCCGCCGCGGGTGTCGCATACGGCGTGCGCGGCGCCTGGGTGCGCGCCGCCGCCGCCGCCGCCCTCCTGCTGGCGATCGCCAACCCGACCCTGCTGCGCGAAGAGCGCGAACCGCTGAAGAGCGTCGTCGCCGTGGTGGTCGACCGCAGCCAGAGCCAGACGGTCGGGAGCCGCGCCGCGCAGACCGATGCGGCGCTGGCTGCGTTGAAGGACCGGCTCGGCCGTTTTCCCCAGTTCGAATTGCGCGTGGTGGAGGCGACGAGCGGCGCAAGCGGCTCGGCCGGGGCGGCGACCAACCTTTTCGAGGCGCTTTCTGCGGCGTTGCGCGACGTGCCGCCTTCGCGCGTCGGCGGCGCGGTGATGATCACCGACGGCCAGGTGCACGACATTCCCGAAAACCTGTCCGCTTCAGGCTTTTCCGGACCGTTGCAGGCGCTGATCACCGGAAGCGAGGACGAGCGCGACCGCAAGATCGAGTTCGTGCGCGCGCCGCGCTTTGCACTTGCCAACCAGCCGCTGCAGATGACCTATCGCGTGACGCAGGACGGGGCCGAAGGACAGGGGCCGGTTACGGTGCAGGTCTTCGTCGATGGCGATCTCGTCGCCACCGAGAGCGCCACCCCCGGTGTGGAAACGCCGCTTGACCTGACCCTGCCGCATGCCGGCGCCAATATCGTGGAAATCGCCGTCGACCGCCTCGAGGACGAGATCACGACGATGAACAACCGCGCCATCGCCTCGGTGGAAGGCATACGCGAGAACCTGCGCGTTTTGCTGGTTTCGGGCGAGCCGCATGCCGGCGAACGGGCCTGGCGCAACCTGCTGAAATCCGACGCCTCGGTCGATCTGGTGCATTTCACCATCCTGCGACCGCCGGAGAAGCAGGACGGCACGCCGATCAATGAATTGTCGCTGATCGCCTTCCCGACGCGCGAGCTATTCGTTGAGAAGATCGAGGATTTCGACCTGATCGTGCTGGACCGCTACCAGCACCGCGACGTGCTGCCCGTGCTCTATTACGATTACATCGCCCAGTATGTGCAGAACGGCGGTGCGCTGCTGGTCGCCGCGGGTCCGGAATACGCCGGCGCCGATTCGATTGCGCGCACGCCGCTGATCGCGGCCTTGCCTGCAATGCCGACCGGAGAAGTGACCGAGGCCGGATACCATCCCCGGCTGAGCGACGACGGCCGCAAGCACCCCGTCACGCGCGATCTTGAAGGCGCGGACGCCGAACCGCCGCAATGGGGCCGGTGGTTCCGCACCGTCGGCATCTCCGATCCGCAAGGCGAGGTCGTGATGCGCGGCGCGTCGGACGAGCCGCTGCTGGTGCTGAACCGGTTCGGCGAAGGCCGCGTCGGGCTCCTGCTGTCAGACCAGGGTTGGCTTTGGGCGCGCGGCTTCGAGGGCGGCGGCCCGCATGTCAACCTCTACCGCCGCATCGCCCACTGGCTGATGCAGGAACCGGAGCTTGAGGAAGAGGCGCTGACCGCAAAGGCCGCAGATGGCGCGCTGGTGATCCGCCGCCAAACGATGGGCGACGACCCCGGACCCGCGCGGATCATCCTGCCGTCGGGCGAGACAGCCGATGTCACGCTTGCGCAGGAGAAGCCCGGCCTGTGGACCGCCACGCTGGAAACCGGTGAGATCGGCCTCTACCAGATCGCAAATGGCGAGTTGAAGACGCTCGCCCATGTCGGACCGGTCGATGCGCCGGAGTTTCGCGACATGATCTCCACGACGGCGCCGCTTGGCCCGGTGGCGGAAGCCACGGGCGGCTCGGTGCGCCGCATCGATCGCGACGGTTCGCTGGCGCTGCCGGGCATCGCGCCGGTGCGCGGTCAGGCAAACGCTTCGGGCCGCGACTGGATCGGGCTTCGCACAACATCCGAGACCGTGCTGAAGGGCGTCGACCGGCTTCCGCTGTTTGCCGGCCTGCTCGGACTTTCGCTGCTGCTGGCCGCTTTCGCCGCGACTTGGTACCGCGAGGGGCGGTAGGCACAGTCGCAACAATTTTGTGTGCCGCTTTGACTCCTGTCACAATCTTTGTTTCATGGTGACGCCGCCAATCACGGCGGCGGGGTGCAACGACGGGGAAGTCAAATGGAAGCTCTGGTCCCAATCATCATTCAGGCCATTTCGGGCATGGTCGGCGGCGGCATCGTCGGCGCGATCGTCAAGCAGGCGGCGATCGCCATCGTTCCGCGGCTGCTGGCCGGCGCGGTCGGCGGCGTTGGCGGCGGCATGGCGCTCGGCCCGGTCATCGGCGGTCTGCTGGGTGCGGCAACCGGTGACGGCGCAAGCGGCATGGACATGGGGTCGATCCTGGGTCAGGTCATCGGCGGCGCGGCCGGCGGCGGCGTGCTCACCGGGCTGGGCGGCATGGTGCTCGGCAACAAGCAGTGAGTTTTGCGCCGGCGCGCCAAGCACGCCGTCGACAAACGTTCTTGGAAAGCCCCGCGGGAAACTGCGGGGCTTTTTTTGGTTTGCACTGAACCAGAAGCCCGGATCACGCCGTGGCGCATCGGCAACAGCTGTCAGCATGCGGTCTTGCACCTGCTGGACTTGCCCGGAAAACGGGGTTATGTGCGACAAATCGTCAACCGCAAGCACCAGAGGAGGTGTGAATGCATCATGTCTGCACACTTCCCCGTATGCCGGGAGATTGCCCGGCCTCACGTCGCGGGCTTGCGGTAATTCCGACCATCTGAAACCTCCGGTCGCTCCATCCCAAGTCCCGCATTGATGATCTCGTCAATGACAAAGGACTTGCGCCATGGCGCCGCGTTTCCTCCGCCGGGATTTCCCGGACCTCGCCCCTGAACCGATCGAGCGCGACCGCGCCGGACGCGCGATTTTCGCAATCTCGATCTTGTTCCATATCGCCGCTCTCGCCGTGCTTGCCGGCGGTCTCTTGCTCAGCGCTGCCGATCCCGGCGCGCCCTCTGCGTTTGAACTGGCGCAACGCCAGGAAGGACACTGACATGTTTGCCTGGTTTGAAAATCGCATCAATCCGTTTCCGGACACCGCGCCAACGCAGCCGCCCGGCAAGCTGCTGGCGTTTGCGATCCACTACACCCGCGGCGTCTGGCCCTGGCTCATTGTCACCTCGGTGCTGATCGCCATCATTTCGGCGCTGCAGGTGGCGCTTTTCGGCTTCATGGGTTCGATCGTCGACTGGCTGGCTGCAGCCGACCGCGCCACGTTCTGGCAGAACGAGGGCTGGAAACTTGCCGCCATGGGCGCCGTGGTCCTTGTCGTGCTGCCGATCCTCGGCGCGCTGCATACGCTGTTCATGCACCAGACCATCGTCGGCAACTATCCGATGCGCATCCGCTGGCAGGCGCATCGCTACCTGCTCGGTCAGTCCTACGCCTTCTACCAGGACGAATTCGCGGGCCGCGTCGCCACCAAGATGATGCAGACGGCGCTCGGCATCCGCGAGTCGGTGATGAAGATCGTCGACGTCTTTGTCTACGTTATCGTCTATTTCGCCGGCGCCATGGTGCTCGCCGCAAGTTTCGACCTGCTGCTGATGCTGCCGTTTGCGATCTGGCTTGTCTGTTACATCGGGCTGCTGCGCCATTACCTGCCGCGGCTGCGCGACGTCTCCGAAGCCCAGTCGGACGCCCGCTCCACCATGACCGGACGCGTGGTCGACAGCTACACCAACATCCTCACCGTCAAGCTGTTTGCCCATGCGGGGCGCGAGGAGAGCTATGCGCGCGATTCGATGCGCGATTTCCTCGGCACGGTGCATCCACAGATGCGGATGGTGTCGCAGCTCAACATCTGGCTCGACCTGGTCAATTCCGCGTTGTTGTTTGCGGTCGCGGCTATCGGCATCTGGCTTTGGCAGGTCGAAGCCAGCACCGTCGGCGCGGTCGCCGTCGGCGTCGGGCTGGTGCTGCGTCTTGAAGGCATGGCGCATTGGGTGATGTGGGAACTTGCCGGGGTGTTCGAGAACCTCGGCATGGCGGTTGACGGCATGGGCATGCTGTCGAAGCCGCGCACCGTGACCGACAAGCCGGCCGCAACCGAGCTTGCGGTTTCGCGCGGCGGCATCCGCTTCGAACACATCCGCTTCCACTACGGCAAGGAAGGCGGGGTGATCGACAACCTGACGCTCGACATCGCGCCGGGCGAGAAGGTCGGCATCGTCGGCCGCTCCGGGGCGGGCAAGTCGACGCTGATGAACCTGCTCCTGCGGCTCTACGACCTGGAGGGCGGGCGCATCCTGATCGACGGCCAGGACATCGCGGCGATCGGCCAGGACAGCCTGCGCCGCCAGATCGGCGTGGTGACGCAGGACACCGCGCTGCTGCACCGTTCTGTACGCGACAACATCGCCTACGGACGCCCGCAGGCCACCGAGGCGGAAATCATCGAGGCAGCGAAGCGGGCGAATGCGCACGAGTTCATTCTGGGCTTGTCCGACCTTGCCGGCCGCACCGGCTACGACGCCCATGTAGGTGAGCGCGGGGTCAAATTGTCGGGTGGCCAGCGCCAGCGCATCGCGATTGCGCGTGTCTTTCTGAAAAACGCCCCTATCTTGGTGTTGGACGAGGCGACCTCGGCGCTCGACTCGGAAGTCGAGGCCGCCATCCAGGACAACCTGAACGCCCTCATGGAAGGCAAGACCGTGATCGCCATCGCCCACCGGCTCTCCACCATCGCCAGCCTGGAACGGCTGGTCGTGATGGACCACGGCCACATCGTGGAGCAGGGCAGTCACGACGAGCTGGTGCGCGCCGGCGGCATATACGCGCATCTTTGGGCGCGCCAGTCCGGCGGGTTCCTTGGGTTGGAAGAGCGGGAGGCGGCGGAGTAGCGTTGGGTCGGGTGCGGGATTTTACTGTGTTGGCGAAGTGCTGGCGTAGCGGCACGATTCGGCTACCAAGGTCGCGCACAGCGTCATGCCGGGCCAGGCAAACGAGCCGCGAAGCGGGTCGTTTGCTTGCGCCCGGGATCCAGTTTCTTCCAGCATGTCGCAGTTTGACAGACGGCTGCCACGCTCATGGTGTCCGCTCCAGGCGCCCATTGTTTGGAAGAGTGGATTCCGCGCGCGCGCCAGCCATTGCTGCGCATCGGCCGGCTTGGCCCGAAATGACGCCGCAGGTTGCCTTTCGTAATCTCGTTCGAGCGCGAAGCAGTTTGGCAAGCCGTTCCACAGAACGGGTTTGGCTTGCGCGTATCGACAACGGCGCAAGTCGGCATTCCAGACAAAGCGGGGTCAGTTCGAATGTCTGACCGCCAGCCTTCCCGTTCCCCGTCGCAAGACGACACCACCGCCTCCGCCACGCTCGAGCGGCTGGAAAACGTCATCGATCCGTTCCACGACACGGATCGCGAGGTGCTGCCGCAATCGGCATTTGCCTTCATCCGCTATTTTGCCGAACAGGCGCGCGGGCCGTTCCTGCTGCTGCTGGTCGCGGGTGCGGCGATGGGGGCGATCGACGCGGCGCTCTACTGGTCCGTCGGCTGGCTGATCGACGTGCTGGATGCGGCCGATCCCGCAACGCTGTTTGCGACGCATTGGCGCGAACTCGCCGGCTTCTTCCTGCTGCTGTTCGTCGTGCGCGCCGTGGTGATGATCGCCAATGCCATCATCGAGCAGCAGGTCGTTGTGCCGTCGTTCT